>NZ_JBFUKD010000128.1:0-7629 GCF_056401005.1 Microvirga sp. P4_G7
GTCGTACATGTGATGCTCCGTATGCGGAGATTTCACTACGATCRGGTCGAAATCGACTGGATTGAGACCGTTGGAATAGTACATGGCACGGTCGAACAGACTGATCGAACGGCTGAACACCACAATCGTAAAATTATCGACGATCAATACAGCCGTCGGACCCGCTTCGAGTGCGATCTTCATCGTTTCGAGGCGGGACTGGCCGTCGGACAGCAACTTCACCTGCGCTCGGACAGGAAGTGGCGCGAAGCGCTTGTTGTCGTAATAGCCGCCCAGCGTCACGTCGATCGTGGCGCCGACGCCGGCTTTGTGGGCTGCGGCAGCGGCGTCGGGATCGACGATCTGGACCAGCACCCGCTTCGAGTATCCGGCTTCCCGCAGAGCCTTGATGATGATGTTGGAGTCTCCCGTCGCACCGGACGATGTCGCGTCCGCGGCATCGGTAAAGATAACGGGACCGGCGATCGTGCTCGCCTGGGCAATGGCCCGATCGAGCGGGATCAGCTTTCCCTGCATGCGGAAGCGTTGCGGCCAGAACTCCTCGGCCAGACGCTCCGCTTCGCGCTTCGCCGTCGCCTCGTCGCCGCCGGTCATGACGAGAACCTGCGAGCACAATTCCGGCACGTCGGTGAACGGATTGCCGATCATGATGCCCGCCGCGATCGCCGTTCCATCCCGCTCGATGCGCTGGCATTCACGGATGAGATCGCCGTAGCAACCGATTCGGGTGATCAGCTCGTCTCCGCGCACGAGAGCGGGAATGACGACCCTGGCAATCACGGGCTTGATTCCGCCATTCAGCAGGCGCAACAATTGTTTGGCGGCGCGCTCGCCAGTATCGGCGAAATCGACATGCGGATAGGTGTGATAGATCGCGAGACCGTCGATCTGGCGCAGCATCTTGTCGGTGAGAATGCCGTGGAGATCGAGCGAGATCACAATCGGCATCTTCGGCCCGGCCATCTCACGGATCGCGCTGAGCAGGTATCCTTCCGGGTCAAGCTCGCTCTCCGCACCCATGGCGCCGTGAAGCGACACATAGATGCCGTCGATGTCGCTCAGGTGCGATTCGACCGCGTCGACGATCTGTTTCGAGAGGCGATCCCACCCCTTGGCCGAGAGCGGGCCGGCGCTGCCGGCACGAGCCGCGATCACCGGCACGACGGTGACGTCAGATTGCGCTTCGAATACGGCGAGAGCGCCACCGATCGCCGTGTTGAGGCCGCGTTGGGCATAGACGTCCTGGCCGCGTTCGATGTGGAAATTGTCGTATTGCGACGGCAGAGGATTGAAGGAAGAAATTTCCTGCATGCATTCGACGATCATGATCTTCGGCATTACGTTTCCTCAGGAATTCAAATCATAAGCGGGGAGCGTTCCGTCAGCCGCGCGGTGGCAGGCCACCAGTCGGCCATCAGGCAAGGGCGCGAGCGGTGGATCGACCGCCCTGCAGCGGTCTTCCACGAAAGGACAGCGGGCTGCGAAGCGGCAACCACTCGGAATGGCGAGCGCACTCGGTAAATCGCCAGTCAGCCGATGCCGGTGGCGGGGCGCATCCGGATGCGACGGTGGAATAGCCGAAAGCAGGGCGCGGGTGTAGGGATGTGTCGGCTTTCTGAAAAGATCGTCCGCCGCGGCGATCTCCACGATCCGACCGAGATACATCACCGCAACCCTGTCCGAGATATGCCGAACGACTGAAAGGTTGTGCGAGATGAAAAGGTAGGTGAGATTCAACTCACGCTGGAGATCTTGCAGTAGATTGATGATCTGCGCCTGCACTGAGACGTCGAGCGCGGACACTGCCTCATCGCAAACGACGAAATTCGGCCTGAGCGCCAATGCGCGCGCGATGCCGACACGTTGACGCTGACCGCCGGAAAACTCATGCGGGTAGCGCTCTGCAGCTGCGCGAGGAAGGCGCACCAGATCGAGCATGTCGAGCACGGCCTTTCGACGCTCCGCGCGGTTGCCTATTCCGTGAATAATGTATGCCTCCGAAATCGCATCGCCGATCGTCATGCGCGGATTGAGCGAGCCATACGGATCCTGAAAGATGATCTGCATCTCACGGCGCGAACGACGCAATTCCGCCCTCGAGAGATCGGTCAGATCGCGACCGTTAAAATGCACAGAGCCGTCGGTCGGCTCGATGAGACGGAGAAGCAATCGACCCGTCGTCGACTTGCCGCAGCCCGATTCACCCACGAGACCGAGCGTCTCGCCGGAGCGAACAGCCAGATCGACGCCATCGACGGCTCGCGCGCCTCCCGACTTGCTCCCGAACAGCCGGCCCCGGGAACCAAAAACCTTGGTGAGTCCGCGCGCTTCGATGACATGAGGTACGTTCATGTGAGCGCCCTCTCTATGAGCTTCAGATCGAATCCGAACGGTTTCAGGCAGGCGACATACTGATCTTCGCCAATACGTCCAAGAGGCGGCGGAGCCGCGTCGCAAACGTCCCGGCGATGCGGACAACGCGGTGCATAGCGGCAGCCTTCGGGCATTGCTCCAACGGACGGCACACTTCCATCGATCGTCACCAGCCGTCCGCGCGGACCATCGATCTCGGGAATCGATGCCAGCAGAGCACGCGTGTAGGGATGCTGCGGGCTGTCGAAGATCTGGCGCACGGGCGCGACTTCGGCCACCCGTCCGGCATAGAGAACGAGAACACGATCGGCAATTTCGGCGATGACGCCGAGATCGTGCGTGATGAAAAGGAGTGAAAGCCCCCTCTCCTTCTGCAGCTTCCGCAAGAGATCGAGAATTTGCGCCTGCACGGTMACGTCGAGAGCGGTGGTCGGTTCATCTGCGATCAGCAGACGCGAATCCGCTGCCAGCGCTGTGGCAATCATGACTCGTTGGCGCATGCCACCGGACAATTCGTGCGGGTAGGCTTTCAGGCGCTCGTCCGGCGATGGGATTTCGACCTGACGAAACAAATTGGCAGCTTCCCGCTGCGCCTGCACCTTCGTCATACCGCGACGACGGCGCAGAACTTCTTCCACCTGATTGCCGACGCGCATGACCGGATTGAGTGCGGTCATCGGTTCCTGGAAGATCATCGCAAGGTCGCGTCCGCGCTTCTCCCGCCACTCATCGGGCGGAAGCGTCGTCAGATCCTCACCATCGAGGATGATGCAGCCCGCGCTCGTACGAACCGCTTTTGGCAGAAGCCCCATCATCGCCAAAGCGAGCATGCTCTTGCCGCTGCCGGATTCGCCGACGATCCCAAGCACTTCGCCGGGTTGCAGCGAGAACGAAACATTTTCGAGAATCGTCGCCTTGGTGCCGGCAAGCGCCGTCGTCAGACCGCGGACTTCGAGGATCGGTTTGGTCTCCGCCATCGCTAGACCCTCATCCGCGGATCGAGAACGTCGCGTAGACCGTCACCGAGTAGATTGAGCCCCAGCACGCAAACCATGATTGCGAGCCCTGGAAAGATGGTGATCCAAGGCGCTTCGGCTATGAAATCGCGGCCCTGAGCGATGATGCTGCCGAATGAGGGCGCGGGCGGCGGCGGGCCGACACCGATAAAGGATAGCGCCGCCTCCGCGAGAATGGCCGTCGCGAAAACATAGGTGAGGCGCACGATCAACGGACCGAACGTATTGGGAATCACGTGGCGAAACAGCACACGGAAATCGGTTGCCCCGAGAGCGCGGGCAGCCTCTACGAATTCCCGCTCGCGCACGGTGAGAACCGATGCACGGACGATGCGCGCCGTATGTGGCGTCGTCGCCACCGAGAGCGCGATCACCACATTGGTGACCGATGCACCCAGGACGGCCGCGACCGTGATCGCGAGGAGGATTGCCGGAAAGGCCATCAGCGCGTCCATCAAGCGCATGATCGGATTGTCGAGCGCGCGAAAGAAACCGGCTGTCGCGCCAACGAGCGTCCCGATGATGCCGGTCAGGAGCGCCGTCATCAGGCCTATCATGAGCGAGATGCGTGCCCCGTAAATGACCCTGGAGAGAATGTCGCGGCCGAAGTGGTCTGTTCCGAACCAGAAGGTTGCGTCCGGCGGACGCAGGCGTGTCCGAAAGCTGTTGCGCAGCGGATCGTACGGCGAGATGACGCCTGCGAAAACCGCGACCAGCGCGACCGCGAGAACGAGTGAAGCGCCGATCACGAAGGAACGGTTGTGAACCAGTCGCCTGATGATCGCGAGGGTCGGATTGGCTGGAGCGGCGACGAGGCCCGGGGATACAGCGCTCATTCGAGGCGCACCCGCGGATCAGCGACGGCATAGAGCACGTCGACAGCCAGATTGACGGCGAGATAGATGACGGCGAGGAACAGCAGGCCTCCTTGGATGACCGGATAATCGCGCGAGAGAATACCGCCGATCACGAGGCGGCCGACGCCCGGGATCGAAAACACCTGCTCGATGATGACCGCGCCGCCGAGGAGCGCGCCGGCGACGATGCCACCCACCGTGAGGATAGGGACGAGAGCATTCGGCAGCCCGTGCTTCAACATGATCTCCGCACGTTTCAATCCCTTTGCATCCGCGGTCCGGATGAAATCCTGGTTGAGAACCTCCAGCATCGACGCGCGGGTCATGCGAGCCACGAAGCCGACTTGAATGATCGCGAGCGTGGCAGCCGGCATGATGATGCTGTTGAGCCAGCCGAGCGGATCTTCGCCGATGGGAATATACCCGCCGGTCGGAAAGAAACCGAACTTCACAGCAAACAGCAGGATCAGCATGATGCCGAGCCAGAAGTCGGGAACTGAGAGACCGAACAAGGCAATCGTCATCACAAGCTGGTCGGGCCAGCGATTGTGGTTCACGGCGGCGATGACACCGGCGGTGATGCCTGCGAGAAGCGCCAGCACCAAAGCTATGCCAGCCAGCGACAAGGTGACGGGAAGGCGTTCAATGATCGCCGCGGTCACGCTGCGATTGAGAAGGATGGAATGCCCGAGGTCGCCGCGGAGAACCCGACTGTACCAATCGACCATCTGCAGCAGGATCGGCCGATCGAGGCCGAGTTCCGTCCGCAGGCGCGCCACCTGTTCGGGCGTCGCACTCGTATCGAGAAAGGCCGCCGTCGGATCACCCGGCACGAGCCAGATGATCGCRAACGACATCAAGGACACCAGCGCGAGAACGACAATCGCGCCGGCGAGCCGCTTGATCAGGAATGACGACATTCAGAACTCCCGTTGGCGGGCGGGCGGAGGCGAAAACCCCGCCCACCCTCTGACAATCAGTCGAGCCACACGCCCCACATGCGTGGGATGCGAGACGGCTTGAAGTTCTTCAGTTTGGCCGTTGCGACCTGGAACAGACCGTAATTGCCCGCCTTCATGGCGACCGCGTTGTCGTACATGTGTGTCTGGAAGTCCGTGAATATCTGCTTGCGCTTGCTCTCGTCCATCGTCGAATTGAGCGTGTTGTAGAGCTCGTCGATCTTGTCGTCCTTCTTCTGCTGCGAGGTGCCGTTGACCCAAGGCGCCATCACCGAGGCGGGGCCTTCATACGGTTCGATGCCATAGCCATGTGCCCAGAAATTCCAACCGGTCGGTGTAAAGCCGGTCTTCGATACGGTCGGCCAATCGGCCACGGAGAGCTCGACGTTGATGCCGATGTCCTTCAGGCGCTGTTGCAGCACGGTCGCGGTGTCGACGTTCGGGCGCAGATTGTCGACGATGAAAGTGAGCTTTTCACCCTTGTATCCCGACTTTGCGAGGAGTGCCTTGCCGGCTTCAAGATCGGCCTTGTTGTACTTCTCGGTTCCGGTCTTCGAATAGAAGGGTGCGCCYGGATAGAGCCATGCGCCATCCATCTGATAGATGTCGGGATACGAGATCGCCATGATCTCTTCCATGTCGAGCGCCGCCTGAACGGCGAGACGGAAATTCACGTCGTTCGTCGGCGCCAAGGCGTGGTTGAACTTGATGACTTGAAAGGCGAACGGCAATACTTTGTAGACGGCGTAGTTCTTGTTGCCCTCGAGCCGTTTGGCGGTGGGGCCGTCAACCGTTTCGAGAAGCTGCACCTCGCCTGCTTCGAACGCCGCATTGCGCGCACCGGCTTCCGGCATGAAACGGAATGTCACGGAATCGAGGAAGACTTCTTTCTTCCCGGCGAAACCATCGCGTGCGGTTGCTTTGGGATTCGGCACATAACCGTCGAAGCGCGCGATCTTCACGTGGCTGTCGGGCTTATACTCGACGAAGCGGAACGGACCGGTGCCGATATAGTTGATCTGATTTGCCGGCTTGGCCGCCTCTTCCGCAGGATAGATGGCGATCGGCGCGCGTGGCGACGACAGATTGTCGAGGAAAGTGGATTGCACTTCCTTCAGGACGATCGTCACTTCGCTCGGCCCGGTGGCCTTCACCGTGTCGATGGCCTTCAGGAGCGACGCCGATGCGCCAACCTTGCGGTACCGTTCCAGCGAGGCCACGACGTCGTTGGCGTCGAGATCTTTGCCGTTGTGAAATTTCACGCCCTTGCGGATCGGGAAGACATAGGTCTTGCCGTCCTCGGAGATTTTTACGTCTTCCGCCAATTCCGGCACAGGCTTGGCGTTCTCGTCCCGCGCATAAAGCGTCTCGTAGAGATGCAGCGTAATGTTGCGCGCTGCCTGCGCTGATGTCACTTGAGCGTCGAGCGAGGGCGGCGCCTGCACGATGCCGACAACCACATCCCCGCCCTTGCGCTGGGCAAACGCGGCATCGGGCGCAGCGGTCAGGACCACTGCTCCCAAGGCGGCCAAGCTGGAAACCATCCACCGTTTCATGTTCTTCTCCCACTGGGCGGCATCACGCCGCGGCGCCTCTGACGAGGCTCTCGAAGTCGCTCTGTTGCACCTTCTTGTCGTTCGACGATGTCTGCCCGGTGCAGGACGGGGTCGTGGGCAAAGAGCAGCAGCCCAGACCGGGCCGCTGCTGTTTCGCTCAACTGGCCGCTAACGCATCGTCGTATTCGTTCATTACGACCGCGACGACGTCGCCGCGTTGCACGCGCCCCGGTCCGGATGCCATCCAAAGAATGCCGGGGCGGGCGTAGAAGAGTTCGATGGGCGAGCGGTCGACATCCTCGACGAAATGAAGAAAGCCGGCCGATTGGCCCTCTTCGACGGACTCGCCGGCGAGGTGTCGTGGCTCGAACAGGCCTCCCGACGGCGCGAACAAATAGCAGTCCTGGTCGCGCACCATCATGTGTCGCGTTGCAGTGGCGCCATCGATTTGCGCCGTTTCAGGCTTGCCATCGATCAGTTTGAAATGCTTGAGAACGTTCCTGAGGCCGCGCTCACCGATGCGCACGCCCTCCACATTCACGCGCCCCCAGCCGCCGAGCTCGGTTCCGAGCGAAAGAATGCCGCGTCGTTCGACCGAGGATGTCAGCGTCGCGCCCTCGTCTACTCCCCAGAACACGACGTTGAACGGCGCCCCGAARGCTGCCGCCGCATCCATCGTGCGTTTCCGTGTGGCCGCATCCGTCGAGTAATGCATGTTGGTGGAGAGGGCCGATTCCATGGAATGTCCTGCGGTGTGGACATCGACGGATATGTCGACCAACGGCAGCAGCGCGGAATCGATGTAATGCGCCAGCATTTCCGAGAAAGTCCCTTTCGCGTTTCCCGGGAAACAGCGGTTCATGTCGCG
>NZ_JBFUKD010000129.1:0-7610 GCF_056401005.1 Microvirga sp. P4_G7
AGCGCGATCTTCTCGACGGTGATTCCAACGGCGACTCGGTCGGCGGTTTCGTGGCGGCGGCGAAGCTCCTCGGGCACGATCCGGCTCTGTATAGCCTCGACACCAGTCGCCCCGAGGCCCCGAAATCGCGAACGCTCGCGGAGGATATCGCGCGGCTTGTGCGCGGCCGTCTCGCCAACCCGCGATGGATCGAGGCTCAGTTGCGCCACGGATGGCGCGGCGCGGCCGAACTGGCACAGGCTGTCGATGCGCTCTACGTCTTCGCGGCCACCACCGACGCTGTGCCCGACGCCGCGCTCGATCTGATCTACGCGACGTATGTCGCGGACGCGTCCCTGTTCGACCGGATCCGCGCAGCCAATCCCGATGCCGCCCGCGCGATCGTCGATCGGTTTGCCGATGCGGCGAAACGTGGGATGTGGATCAGCCGGCGCAACTCCGTCGAGGTGCATCTCGACCAGCTTCGGGAGCGCCTGCCATGAAGGCGTGGGATCACCCGCGGGGATGGTGCCCCAGCATGCTGGTGCCGATGCCGACCGGCGATGGTCTATTGGTTCGCCTGCATCCCCTCCTCGGACGCCTCACGACACCCCAGATGCGCGCGATCGCAACGGCAGCCGATCGATTCGGAAACGGTCTGATCGATCTTTCGTCGCGCGGAAACCTACAGATCAGAGGTGTCGGCGAAAGCGCCCATGCCGATCTCGTGCAGCACATCGTCGAGGCCGGTCTCACCGACGGGATCAGGTCGGAGAGTCCGTTCCGACTGACCATCACATCGCCGTTCGCCGGCATCGATCGGACGGACCTTATCGACGCCCGTCACCTGGCAGAGCAGGTCGAACAAGCCTGCGCCGCCCTGCCGAAGCTTTCGGCAAAGATGTGCGTCGTCATCGACGGAGGCGGTTCCACTCCCCTCGACGATACCGACGGAGATATCAGGCTCGTCGCCGTTTCCGATGCCGCCGTCGCCATCGGCCTGATGCACGCCGATGGTCCGCAATGGGTCGGAACGGTTTCGGTCGGTGACGCGCCGGCAAGCGTTCGCACGATCCTCGCGCGCTTTGCGTCAATCGCGAACGAGCGGCCCGGCGAGATCCGGCGCATGCGCGATTTACCGGCGACACGCTTCAAGGAACTCGCGGAGAATCTCGATCCGCCCGTCGTTCCGCCGGACCGCCGCGACGCGCCGCGCGTTGGAATCGTATCTTCGGCCGGTCAGACCGCCGTTCTCCTCGGATTGCCATACGGGCGTTGCACTGCCGCTGTGTTCGACCATATCGCGTCCTGGAGCGAGGAGGCAGGTCTGCACGAAGTACGGCTCTCTCCCTGGCGCAGTATTGCGTTGTCGGGTTTGTCCGTCGAAGACGCGGCGGCGATTTCCACCAGAGCGACTGCAGCGGGAATGATCGTCGATCCGCACGACACACGTCGGCAGATCGCGGCCTGCCCGGGCGCGCCCGCCTGCACCAGTGGAACGACGTCCACCCATGACGACGCGGACCGGATCGCCACCGCGCTCCGGCAATCGCCGAACCCCACACTGACGGTCCATGTGTCCGGCTGCGCAAAAGGTTGCGCCCATCCCGGCAACGCTGCGTTGACGCTCGTCGCACAAAGCGGGACATACGGAATCGTCGCGGACGGCAATGCCCGCACCCGCCCGGACGGTTCCGTATCAATCGACGGCGTGATCGCACGTCTGACCCAAACATCACCCTCGACAACTCACTCGAAGAAAATCTCATGAGCGCTCGGTTCGACTATATCAAAGAAGGCGCGGAGATTTATCGCCGCTCGTTCGCCATCATTCGCGCGGAGGCGGATCTCAGCCGTTTCAGCGGTACGGCGGAGCGGGTCGCCGTTCGCATGATTCACGCGTGCGGCATGACCGATCTTCCAAAAGACATCGCGCTTTCACCCGACTTCGCGAACAAAGCGGAAGCGGCATTGCGGAACGGCGCGCCGATCTTCTGTGACGCAAAGATGGTCGCGAACGGCATCACGCGCGCACGCCTCGCCGCGGCAAACGACGTGATCTGTACGCTCGACGATCCGCGCGTCGCATCTCTCGCGAAAGAACTCGGCACGACTCGTACCGCGGCGGCCATGGAGTTGTGGCGTGATCGTCTCGAAGGCTCTCTCGTCGTGTTCGGGAATGCACCGACAGCACTCTTCAGGCTCCTCGAAATGATCGATGCGGGAGCGCCGAAGCCTGCTGCGATCATCGGTATCCCGGTCGGGTTTGTCGGTGCAATCGAATCCAAGGATGCTCTTGCGAACGACGGCAGAGTTCCGTTTCTCGTCGTTCGCGGTCGCCGCGGCGGAAGTGCGATGGCTGCTGCGGCCGTCAATGCGCTCGCAAGCGCGGAGGAATGAGCATGGCTCCGCTGCGTTCCACGATCCGCTTCTACGGCGTCGGCCTCGGCCCCGGCGATCCGGATTATATGAGCGTGCGTGCGCTCAAGATCATTCAAAGCGCCGACCGGCTCGTGCATTTCTCCAAGAAGGGAAAGCGCGGCAACGCCCGCACCATCGCTGATGCCGTTATGAGTCCCGACCCGACCCGCGAGATCGCGCTCGTCTATCCCGTCACGACCGAAGTGAGTGCGGATGATCCTGCCTATGCCGCGGCGATTTCACCGTTCTACGAAGAAGCGGCCGAGCGCCTCGCCACGGAATTGGAAGCAGGCCACAGCCTTGCCGTGCTCTGCGAAGGCGACCCGTTCTTCTACGGGTCCTTCATGCATTTGTGGCGCAGGCTCGGCCCCCGCTTCGAGACCGAGGTCGTCCCCGGCATCACCGGCATGTCCGGCTGCTGGACGAGTGCGGGTGTCCCCATCACCTGGGGCGACGACGTGCTTACGGTCTGCCCGGCGACACTGCCAAGAAACACCCTCGCGCAAAAGCTCGGCTCGACCGATGCTGCCGTCATCATGAAGCTGGGAAGGCACCTGCCGAAAGTGCGCGAGGTGTTGCGCGAGGTCGGTCTTCTCGAGCGCGCCGTCTATGTCGAGCGCGGAACGATGGCCGATGGGTATCATTGCCGACTCGCTGACAAGCCGGACGACGAGGCGCCCTATTTCGCCATGGTCCTAGTGCCCGGCCTCGGGAGGCGCCTGTGACAATGCGGGGCACATTGACGGTGATCGGTCTCGGCCCCGGCGACGAGCGGTGGCTGACGCCGTCAGCGAAATCCGCGCTTGAGCGCGCAACCGACGTCATCGGCTACGGTCCCTACGTCGACCGCATTCCGCAAAGATCCGATCAGCGTCGGCACCCCTCGGACAACCGGGTCGAGCTGGAGCGCGCAAAGTTCGCCTTTTCGCTCGCCATGGAGGGCCGCGACGTCGCGGTCGTGTCCGGCGGCGACCCGGGCGTTTTCGCAATGGCCGCCGCCGTGTTTGAGGCGYTCGACGGGGGCGATCCGGCGTGGCGCGACGTCGCGGTCTCGGTGGAGCCCGGCATCACGGCGATGCTGGCTGCAGCGGCCCGACTCGGCGCCCCCCTCGGGGGGGATTTCTGCGCCATCTCACTGTCCGACAATCTGAAACCGTGGGACGTGATCGAAAAGCGGCTCGGCGCTGCGCTCTCGGCTGATTTCGTGATCGCTCTCTACAACCCGATCTCGTCGGCGCGGCCCTGGCAACTCGGTGCGGCGCTCGAACTCGCCGCCACCATTCGCGAACCCGGTACGCCGGTGATTTTCGCCCAGGCGGTCGGGCGGCAGAACGAGTCGATCGTCGTTACGTCCATCGAGAATGCCGATCCGAGCCGCGCCAACATGGCGACATTGGTCCTCATCGGTGCGAGCACGACGAGAACTCTCGCACGGGCCGACAGCGACACACCCTACGTGTACACGCCGCGTTCCTATGGGGTGCGAGCGTGAAGCGCCACAAGCCAGTCCATCGCCTCGTCGRCATTGCGAGCGGTTGTCACGTCCGGTTTCCCCGGTTGCCGGACGAGGATGACGGGTATCTTCAGTCCCCTGGCAGCGGCGATCTTGGCGTAGGTGGCCGAACCTCCGGAATTCTTGGTGACGAGCAACTGAATGCCATGCTCGATCATGAGCGCCCTCTCGCCGCTTTCGGTGAACGGCCCGCGTGCCCTGAGTGCCGTGATATGCGGCGTCGCCAATGCGTCACCGATCGGATCGATCGTTCGAACCAGGTAATGGTGTTGTGGCGCCCGGGAGAATGCCGCGAGTTCGAGGCGTCCGACGGTGAGGAATGCCTTGCAGGCCTCCACTCCCAGAGCGTCGACAGCCTCGGTCATCGTCGCGACCTCGGTCCACAGATCGCCGGGCTGACGGTGCCACGCCGGACGGCGAAGTCCCAGCAAAGGAACCGACGCCTGCTTGCAAGCTTCCGACGCGTTGAGCGAAATTCTCGCCGCGAAAGGGTGCGTCGCATCGATGACAGCGTCTGTGCGGTTGTCCAAAAGCCACTGCCGCAATCCAGCTTCGCCGCCGAAGCCTCCGATGCGTGTTTTAACATCGGCGCGCTTGGGCTCGGCCGTTCGCCCCGCGAGAGAAAGAACGACGTTGAAATGGGGCTTTCCCGCCAAACGTTCGACGAGCGCGGACGCTTCGGTGGTTCCGCCAAGAATGAGGATGCGCATGTCAACCTTGTCTCCTAACGACGCGTCCCTGTCGAGCCCGACGCTTGGCGTGGCTCCCTGGTTGACCATCATCGGCATCGGCGAAGATGGCCGCGCGGGGTTGTCAGCCCGCGCGCTGCGTGCACTGACGGAGGCGGACATCGTCTTCGGCGGGACGCGCCACCTCGCCCTCGCCGCGCCTCTCGATGTCGAGACGCTCGCATGGCCGACGCCCTTCTCCGATGCCTACCCGCTCGTTCTGTCGAAGCGCGGTCAAAAGGTGTGCGTGCTCGCGACGGGGGATCCGTTCCACTACGGCATCGGCGCCGAGCTCGCGCGCTTCGTTTCGCCGGGCGAGATGACATGTATCCCTCAGCCCTCGGCCTTCAGCCTCGCGGCGGCGCGTCTGAGCTGGTCCCTGCCCGAATGCACCTGCGTCAGCCTCCACGGGCGCGCGCTCGAACAGATCGTGCCGTTCCTCCAGCCCAAATCGCGCGTCCTCGCGTTGTCATGGGACGAGACGACGCCGAGGCAGCTCGCGGACCTTCTGTCGGCACGCGGATTGGCCCGATCTCATCTGATCGTTCTGGAAGCCATGGGTGGTCCGCGTGAGCGGGTTCGACGGACGATTGTGCAGGATTTCGATCTGGGAGAAATCAATCCCCTCAACGTCGTCGCAATCGAAGTCGTCGCCGGCGCCGACGCCCGTGTCGTGCCGCTCGCGCCGGGCCTCGACGACCGGTTTTTTGAGAACGACGGCCAACTGACGAAAGCGGAAGTTAGAGCCGTCACGCTGGCGGCGCTTGCTCCTCGCGCAGGCGAATTGTTGTGGGATGTCGGTGCGGGATCCGGTTCGATCTCGATCGAATGGATGTTGCGGCATCCCCTGAACCGCGCCATCGCCATCGAGGCGAGGCCCGATCGCGCAGAACGCATTCGACGCAACAGCGCATCCCTCGGGACGCCGGGTTTGCGCGTGGCCGTCGGCGAAGCGCCCCACGCGCTTGATGGCCTCCCTCAGCCCGATGCGATCTTCGTCGGCGGTGGCGGGTCGGACATCGGCGTTTTCGACGCCTGCTGGTCGGCCCTGCAACCCGGCGGGCGCTTGGTCGCGAACGCCGTCACGCTCGAGACCGAGCAGACCGTTTCGGCGCTGTTTGCGAAGCATGGCGGAGAATTGCGCCGCATCGCGATCACGCGCTTGGAGTTCGTGGGCGGCATGCATGGATGGCGAGCGGCGATGCCGGTGACACAATGGAGCGTCGTAAAGCCATGCTAGTCGCCGGCCTGGGATTTCGACGTGAAGCAACGGCCGACGAGATGGTGGCGATCATCGTTCGCGCTCTGAAGGAAGTTTCCCTGTCGATCGGAGACCTGGCATTCGTCGCGGCCATCGACGAGAAGGCGAGCGAACCGACATTCATCAATGCGTCGAAATTTCTCGGCGTGTCGATCACCACCGTAAACCGGAACGAACTTCAAATGGTGGCTGATAAGATCCAGACGCATTCACCGCGCGTGCTGGCGCTCCACGGCGTCGGCTCGCTCGCCGAAGCGACGGCGCTCGCGAGCGCAGGGCCTGGCGCATCGCTGATCCTGCCGCGCATCGCATCGGATCGCGTCACGTGCGCCCTGGCGCGAGGAGAACCGCAATGACGATCCATTTCATCGGCGCGGGACCTGGAGCCGCCGACCTCATGACCGTGCGCGGGCGCAACCTCATCGAGAACTGCCCCGTATGCCTCTATGCGGGCTCGATCATCCCGCCCGAAATCTTGTCATGGTGCCGGCCCGGCACCCGCGTCGTGGATACGGCGCCCCTCGATCTCGACGCCATTGTCGCCGAGTTTCGCAGGGCACATGCGGCAGGTCAGGACGTCGCCCGCCTTCAGTCGGGAGACCTGTCGATCTGGAGCGCGGTCGGAGAACAGACCCGACGTCTCGATGAGCTCGGCATCCCCTATACGATGACGCCAGGCGTTCCCGCTTTCGCCGCGGCGGCGTCCCTTCTGAACCGCGAACTCACACTGCCGGAAGTCGCGCAATCCGTCGTCCTGACCCGGACCTCCGGCCGCGCCTCGGCGATGCCGCCGACCGAAACGCTCGCGGCCTTCGCCGCGACGAAAGCGACGCTTGCGATTCATTTGTCGATCCACGTGATCGAAAAAGTCGTTGCGGATCTTCTGCCGAGCTACGGCGCCGATTGTCCTGTCGCCGTCGTCTGGCGAGCGTCTTGGCCGGACGAGCGCGTCTTGCGCGCAACGCTTGGTGAGATCGCTCCGCTCGTCCGAGCAGGCAATCTCGAACGAACCGCTGTAATCTTTGTGGGACGAGCGTTAGAGGCGCAGGACTTTCGTGAAAGCGCGCTTTATTCGACGGGATACGACCGGCGCTTTCGACCGAAAGCGGAGGCCCCGTGATGGTCTCAACCAACAGCGAGAAAAGGCGTTCGTCCGACGAGTCCGCCCTGCCGGTCGAACACAGCGATTTCGAGGTCCGCGCCAGCTCCGCCCAGAGCCTTTGCCGCGGTTCTCCACGCATGCGCGGCGACGATTTCCGCCAACGGCAAACCTGCTCTCTGCGCAATCTGCATCACCTCGACCGCCGTGTTGGCGGAATGTGTCGCTGCGATGACCGCTTGATCACCACCCGCTTCGAAAACGCGTTCCGAGAGCCACGTGAAATCAACTTCACCCGCGCGCGAATGAAGGTCGAGAAAGCCCTGCCCCAACTTCGTCATCTTGGCGAAGCCGCCGGCGATGGTGACGCGCTGCACCGGATGGCGCCGCAGATATTTCAGCATCCCGCCGGCGAAATCACCCATGTCGATCAGGGCTTGCTCCGGCAGATCGTAAAGGCGTCTCACCGCGGCTTCGGAGGTCGAGCCCGTGGCGCCCGCCACGTGGACCAAGCCAGCCTCGCGCGCCACGTCGATTCCGCGGTGAATGGAATGGATCCAGGCGGAACACGAATACGGCACGACGATGCCCGTGGTACCGAGGATCGAC
>NZ_JBFUKD010000130.1:0-7523 GCF_056401005.1 Microvirga sp. P4_G7
TCGCGCCATCGGATCGGCCGAGGCATTCGCGCGCAATCTGCCCGAGAGCGATCTGGCTGCGCTCGCCCGTCCGGATCGAGGACCCGCCGTCAGTGACGCTGACCTGCGGGCAATAGACATCCTCGATGTCCGCCGGCAAAGGCGGAGGAACCGTCGTCCCGGCCAGCATCACCATGTTGCCGACCGTGGAGCCCCCTTCGCCGGGCGCCCCGCATCCGACGAGAACCGACATGCCGAGCAGCACCGCGCCAAGCCCGGCCTTAGTCCCAATTCCACCCATGATAGCCCCCTCGAGTCTTTGTGGCCTTCGTTACGGAAGGGCGTCGTACCCCGCCGCGAAGCCGTTGAGCGAGACGGGGATACCGATTCCCTCTTCCGGCGTCTGGAACACGATGAACGTCGCGTTCTGGCCCGTCTTCATCTGTGTAATGAGATTATCTTCCATCACAACCTCGGCGACGCAACCCGTCGCGAGACAGCGCACGAAGCCGGCCCGGCCGATATCGGTCTGGTCGATCTTGAGGCCGAGGCCCGAGGGAAGCAGGACGCCCAATTGCGCGACGACCCGCAGGAGCCGGCCCTTCCCGTCCGCCGTCTTCAAGACGATGATGACGAGCGACACGTTCGGCCGGTCTTCCGCAGCGACGTTCTGGACGAGAGCGCATTGCTCGGCGCTGGCACCGGGGGGCGTTTCACAGCGCATCTGCCAGTCGCCATAGGTATTTTTAACCATACCCTGGGCGCGGGCCAGATCAGCTGTGGACAACAGGGTCAGGCCGAAAACCGCCGCCGCCCCGCATCGAATCCACCGTGGCAATTTCACCGGCATCTCCGTTTTGAATCGTTCGAAACGGCAGAAATCCCGACCGCTCCGCTCTTGGTTATGAAAACCGTTGGGACCATGGGGAGGCCTTAAATGTCAAGAGAAGAGGCGTTATACTCCCGTGAAAGGCGGTTTTTGGCGGTTATGACGCACGAATTGCTGCGCTTGCACCGTTGCGCTCGTGCGCGTCCTGTGGTCATAGACACGGGTCATTCGGTGGTGGCGCTTGCCGGGCTCGAGATCAGTCGCGCCCGGTTTCTGTCGCGGACAAGTGGCCATCACTTCTAAGTAGGAGCTTTGGAACACCGATGCGGATCGAGACCTCAGGACTTCGATCGGCGATCACCCTTTTTACAGCGGCGGTCGCACTTGTGTTGGGCATGAGTGAGGCGTTTGCCGGCACCGGTGCCCCCTCCCCTTGGGAAATGAGCATGCAGGGCATGGTGACGGAAGTCGGGCAGTTCATGTCCAGCTTCCACACCTATCTGGTCTGGATCATCGCCATCATTTGCGTGTTTGTCGCCGCGCTCATTCTGATCATCATTGTCCGGTTTAACGAGACCAAGAATCCGGTTCCCTCGAAGACCACTCACCACACTCTGTTGGAAGTGGCTTGGACCGTGGTGCCGGTGCTGATCCTGATCGGCATCGCCATTCCCTCGTTCCGCCTGCTGCGCACGCAGTTGATCCTGCCGAACGCCGACATGGTCGTGAAGGTCACCGGTTACGCCTGGTATTGGGGTTACGAGTACCCGGCCGACCAAGGCGGCGGATTCAAGTTCGATTCGAACATGATCGAGGAGAAGGACCTGAAGCAGGGCCAGCTGCGCCTGCTCGCGGTCGACAACGAGATGGTTGTTCCGGTCGGAAAGACCGTCAAGGTCCAGGTCACCGCCGCCGACGTTCTGCATTCCTTTGCGATGCCTTCATTCGGCATCAAGATCGATGCGGTCCCGGGTCGTCTGAACGAGACCTGGTTCAAGGCTGAGCAAGAAGGCGTCTACCACGGACAGTGTTCGGAATTGTGCGGCAACGGTCACCCGTACATGCCGATCGTGATCCGCGTCGTGAGCGACCAGCAATATGCCGCATGGCTGCAGGAGGCGAAGCAGAAATACGCTTCCGCGGATGCCGCCCCGCTCAAGCTCGCCACCGCCCAATAATATCGAGAACAGGACCTGAGAGGTCGCCATCATGGCACATGCAGTTGAAGCCGCCCACGCGGAGCACCACGATCATCCGACTTTCTGGCGCCGTTGGTTCTATTCGACGAACCACAAGGATATCGGCACGCTCTACATGATCTTCGGCTTCATCGCCGGCTGCGTCGGTGGCGCGCTGTCGATCGGAATGCGCCTGGAGCTCCAGGAGCCCGGGCTGCAATTCTTTTCCAATCCGCAAGCTTTCAACGTCTTCGTGACCGGCCACGGTCTCATCATGGTGTTCTTCATGGTGATGCCGRCGMTSATCGGCGGTTTCGGCAACTGGTTCGTGCCGMTSATGATCGGCGCGCCSGACATGGCSTTCCCGCGGATGAACAACGTCTCTTACTGGCTGACGATTGCCGGTTTCGGTCTTCTCGTGTGCTCGCTGTTCGTCGAAGGCGCTCCGGGCTCGACCGGCTTCGGCGGCGGCTGGACGGTCTATCCGCCGCTTTCGACCGCCGGCCATCCGGGCCCGGCGCTTGATTTCGGCATTCTCGCGCTTCACCTCGCGGGTGCTGCATCGATCCTCGGCGCGATCAACTTCATCACGACGATCCTCAACATGCGCGCTCCGGGCATGACGCTGCACAAGATGCCGCTGTTTGCCTGGGCGATGTTGGTGACGGCGTTCCTGCTGCTTCTGTCGCTGCCGGTTCTCGCCGGCGCGATCACGATGCTGCTGACCGACCGCAACTTCGGCACGACGTTCTTCGATCCGTCGGGCGGTGGCGATCCGATCCTCTACCAGCACCTGTTCTGGTTCTTCGGCCACCCCGAAGTGTACATCATGATCCTGCCGGCCTTCGGCATCGTCTCGCACATCATCTCGACCTTCTCGAAGA
Organism: Microvirga sp. P4_G7; assembly: GCF_056401005.1. Classification (NCBI taxonomy): domain Bacteria; kingdom Pseudomonadati; phylum Pseudomonadota; class Alphaproteobacteria; order Hyphomicrobiales; family Methylobacteriaceae; genus Microvirga; species Microvirga sp. P4_G7. Next base: position 2,871 of record NZ_JBFUKD010000130.1, read on the forward strand.
AGCCGATCTTCGGCTATCTCGGCATGGCCTACGCCATGGTGGCGATCGGCGTCGTCGGCTTCGTSGTGTGGGCGCACCACATGTACACCGTCGGTCTGTCGCTGCAGACGCAGGCCTATTTCGTCTTTGCCACGATGGTGATCGCGGTGCCGACGGGAGTGAAGATCTTCTCGTGGATCGCGACCATGTGGGGTGGCTCGATCCGCTTCACCGCCGCGATGCAATGGGCTGTGGGCTTCGTGTTCCTGTTCACGGTCGGCGGCGTCACCGGCGTCGTCCTCGCGAACGCGGGCGTCGACCGCTACATGCACGACACCTATTACGTGGTGGCGCACTTCCACTACGTGCTGTCGCTCGGCGCGGTCTTCGTGATCTTCGCCGGCATGTACTACTGGTTCCCGAAGATCACCGGCTACGTGATGCCCGAATGGATCGGAAAGACGCATTTCTGGATCGCCTTCATCGGCTCCAACATGCTGTTCTTCCCGATGCACTTCCTCGGCCTTTCCGGCATGCCGCGCCGCTATGCGGATTATCCGGATGCGTTCGCGGGCTGGAACCGGGTGTCCTCGATCGGCTCGTACATCTTCGCCGTCGGCGTCCTCCTGTTCCTCGGCGGCGTGATCTACGCGCTGTTCGTGCGCAAGGAGAAGGCAGCCGGAAACCCGTGGGGCGAAGGCGCAACGACGTTGGAATGGACGCTGCCCTCGCCGCCGCCGTTCCACCAGTTCGAAACCCTGCCGCGCATCGTCGACACGGATCACTGAGTTCTACGAGTTGGGCGGGAAAACCCGCCCACTCTTCCCCCGAGAGCTCTTCGCGGAGCTTTCCGGGGAGGGGTTGATCACCCGAAGAGGCCACTGACGGCGAATGCCGGTACGCCTCGGAAGTATCAAGGCCATGACCAGCGCATCGAACAGCTTGACCGACAATCGCAACGAGACCCTGCCGACCGTGGGATTCTCACAAGGCGATGTGTCCGATTATTTCGCGCTCCTGAAACCGCGCGTGATGTTTCTCGTCGTCTTCACGGCGCTCGTCGGCATGGTGGTCGTGCATCCGGCCGTCAACCCGATCATCGCCTTCGCGTCGTTGCTGATGATCGCCATCGGCGCAGGCGCGTCCGGCTGCCTCAACATGTGGTGGGATGCCGATATCGATGCCGTGATGGTGCGCACGCGGCAGCGGCCCATTCCCGCCGGCAAGATCACGCCGAGCGAAGCGCTTGCCTTCGGCATGACGCTTTCCGTCGGTTCGGTGATCGTGCTCGGCCTCGTCAGCAACTGGCTCGCGGCGTTTCTCCTCGCCTTCACGATCTTTTTCTACGCCGTCATCTATTCCATGTGGTTGAAGCGGACGACGCCGCAGAACATCGTCATCGGCGGAGCCGCCGGCGCCTTGCCGCCGATCGTCGCCCAGGCGGCGGTCACCGGCTCCGTCGGCTGGGAAAGCGTCGTCCTGTTCGCCATCATCTTCATTTGGACGCCGCCCCATTTTTGGGCGTTGGCGCTGGTGAAATCCAGCGACTATGCGCGCGCCGGCATTCCGATGATGCCGAACGTCGCCGGACCGGATTCCACCCGCCGGCAAATCCTGCTCTACACGCTCGTCCTGGCGCCGCTCGGTCTCGTTCCGGTCGCGATGGGCTTCGGCGGCGTCGCGTACGCGGTCATCGCGACGCTCGGCGGCCTCGGCATGCTGGCGCTCGCCGTCCAGGTCTACCGCCTGCGCGATGGCGAGCCCGCGATGAAGGTGGCGCAACAGTTGTTCGCTTTCTCGATCCTCTATCTCTTCCTCTTGTTCGCGACGCTGCTCGCCGAACACGGCTTCGGCTTCTTCCGCCCGGTAGTGGGGTGACGTGATGACGGATCTTCAGCCTCGCCGACTGTCGCCGGAAGAACAGAAGCGCCGCCGCAGGCGTTCGCTGGCGCTCGCCCTCACCCTGGGCGCGCTGGTTCTTCTTTTCTATGTGGTCACGATCGCCAAGCTCGGGCCGCAGGTCATGCAGCGTCCTCTGTGAGGCGGCCATGAGCGAAGCCCCCGATCTTCAACGAAACATGCGCCGCACGGTCGTCGCCTGCGGCGCCATCGTCGTCGGCATGGTGGGATTGGCCTACGCATCCGTGCCGCTCTACGACCTGTTCTGCAAGGTCACCGGGTTCGACGGGACGCCGAGCATCGCCTCCGACAACGCCTCGAAAGCACTCGACCGCGCGATTGCCGTCCGATTCGACGCCAACGTCGCCCCGGGACTCAACTGGCGATTCGCGCCGGAACAGCCGGAAGTCACGGTCAAGCTCGGCGAGACGACGACCGTTTTCTACAAGGTGACGAACACGGGCGACCAGCCTACGACGGGGATTGCGACCTACAACGTCCAACCGGATCTGGCGGGCACCTACTTCACCAAGCTCGAGTGCTTCTGCTTTACCGAGCAGACGATCAAACCGGGGGAAACCCTGGAATCGGCGGTCGTTTTCTATGTCGATCCGCGTCTCGTCACGGATTCCGACATCAAGAACCTTTCTTCGGTCACGCTGTCCTATACCTACTTCCCGTCGAAGGGCGGCAAGCCGGTGGCGGACGCGACGTCTTCAACCAAACCCCGCGTCCAATAACGGACGTGACAAGCTGGACAGAAACGGCTTAAAGCAGAACAACTTCGAGGCACGGAGATAGGAATGGCCGAGGCCCACGCCAAACATCACGATTACCACCTTGTCGACCCGAGCCCGTGGCCGCTCATCGGTTCGATCAGCGCCTTTCTCATGGCGTCTGGCTTCGTCACCTGGTGGAAGGCAATCCCGATCGCCGGGACGCACCCAGGCGCGTTCATCTTCGGGGCGGGCATCATCGGCGTCCTGTTCACCATGTTCAGTTGGTGGACCGACGTCATCAACGAGGCGAACAGCGGCAAATACCACACCCGCGTCGTGCAGTTGCACCACCGCTACGGCATGATCATGTTCATCGCCTCCGAGGTGATGTTCTTCGTGGCGTGGTTCTGGGCTTATTTCGAAGCCGCGCTCTATGCCAACGATCCGATCCAGTATCAGCGCGTCGAAGTGCTCGGCGGCATGTGGCCGCCCAAGGGCATCGAGACTTTCGATCCCTGGCACCTGCCCCTGCTCAACACGCTGATCCTCCTGACCTCCGGCACCACCGTCACGTGGGCGCACCACGCGCTCCTCGGAAACGACCGGAAGGGTCTGAAGGCCGGCCTCTGGATCACGGTCGTCCTCGCGATCCTGTTCACCTGCGTGCAGGCCTACGAATACAGCCACGCCACGTTCGGCTTCAAAGGCAACATCTACGGCGCCACGTTCTTCATGGCGACGGGCTTCCACGGCGCGCACGTGATCATCGGCACGATCTTCCTCGCCGTCTGCCTCCTGCGCGCCTATCGCGGAGACTTCACGCCCAAGCAGCACCTCGGYTTCGAATTYGCWGCCTGGTACTGGCACTTCGTGGACGTGGTCTGGCTSTTCCTTTTCGCCGCCATATACGTATGGGGCCACGGGGCAAGCGCCGGGGGCCATTGAAGCCGCCGCTCAGCGACAAGATTTCAACAAGGGCGGCGATAAGCCGCCCTTCGTTTTTGCGTGACGCCATCTCATCTGTGATTTGCTCATCTGTGATTTGCTCATCGGTGATTTACTCGTCTGTGAACTGCATGCCGGTGCGGAGCCGGATATCGGAGACTTCATCTTGGCCCAGCCTCATTCACACGCCGTCCTCTCGCCCATCGTCACCGGATTGAAGGGGCGTTGTCCGCGCTGCGGCAAAGGGCATCTGTTCGAAGGCTTTCTGAAGATGCGCCCGGCCTGCGAGGTGTGCGGCCTCAATCTGACATTCGCGGATACGGGCGACGGTCCGGCGTTTTTCGTGATGTCGTTCGTGGGGATCGTCGTGGTCGGCTTGGCGCTCTGGACCGAGTTCACGTTCGAGCCGCCGATCTGGCTTCACATGGTCATGTGGTTTGGCCTCACCGCCGTCATGAGTTTAGCGCTGGTACGGCCGCTGAAGGGCGTTCTCGCTGCGCTCCAGTACAGCCACAAGGCCGAGGAAGGGCGCTTCAAGAAGTGACCGCTCCGTCCCGCTGGCGTTCGCTGATCGCACCGGGGATCGCGACCCTCGTGGCGCTTGCGATTCTCCTAACCCTCGGCACTTGGCAATTGCAGCGCAAGAGCTGGAAGGAAGGCCTCATCGGTCAGATCGAAGCGCGCTCCCACGGCGAGCCCGGGCGAATCGTGCCCGAAGCGCAATGGGGTTCGTGGCGCGCGGCCGACGACGAGTTTCGGCGGGTTCGGCTCGAGGGCGTCCTGCTCAATGCGCTGGAGACGCCTGTCTACGGTCTTGCACCCGCCCAGCGCGGCTCGCCCATGCAGGGCTTCTACCTGATGACGCCCCTGCGTCTTTCCGACGGCGCCATCGTCATGATCAATCGCGGCTTCGTTCCGACGGAATTGCGTGAACCGGGCACCCGTCCGCAGAGCCGGCCCGAAGGCACAACGATCGTGACGGGCCTCGTGYGCGCTCCGGAGGCCCGCAACACGTTCACGCCGCCGGACGATCCCTCCAAAAATTCTTGGTTTACCCGCGACCCGCAGGCGATCGCCAAGGCCCATGGCCTCGAACGCGCGGCGCCCTTCC
>NZ_JBFUKD010000131.1:0-7522 GCF_056401005.1 Microvirga sp. P4_G7
TTTCTTTCCGAGAGGGTCGGATGCGGGAAGACGGCGTGGATCAGCTCTTCCTCGCTCGTCTCGAGGTTCATGGCGATGACGAAGCCCTGGATCAATTCGGTGACTTCCGCGCCGATCATGTGGGCGCCGAGCAATTGCCCGGTCTTCTTGTCGAAAATCGTCTTCACGAGACCGTCCGGCTCGCCGAGCGCGATGGCCTTGCCGTTGCCGACGAACGGGAAGCGGCCGACGCGGATGTCGAGCCCCTGCTCCTTCGCCTTGGCCTCGGTGAGGCCGACCGATGCGATCTGCGGGTTGCAATAGGTGCAGCCGGGGATCTTGTTCTTGTCCATCGCGTGGGTGTGCAGCCCCTTGATGGTTTCGACGCAGATGACGCCCTCGTGCTCGGCCTTGTGCGCCAGCATCGGCGGGCCGGCGACGTCGCCGATGGCGAAGATGCCCGGCACGTTGGTGCGGCCCAATCCATCGGTCACGATCGTCCCGCGGTCGAACTTCACGCCGAGTTTTTCGAGGCCGAGATTCTCCACGTTGCCGACGACGCCGACGGCGGAAATCATCCGCTCGGCGGTGATCGTCTGCGTGCCCTTGCCGTCATCGATGGTGGCGGTGACGGAATTGGCGCCCTTCTCGACCTTGGTCACCTTGGCGCCGGTGAGCACCTTGATGCCCTGCTTCTCGAAGCGCTTGCGCGCGAGCGCGGCGATCTCGGCATCCTCGACGGGAAGGATCTGCGGCAGCACTTCGACCACGGTCACGTCGGCACCCATGGTGCGATAGAACGAGGCGAACTCGATGCCGATGGCGCCCGAACCCATGACGATCAGCGATTTCGGCATCGCCGGCGGCACCATGGCTTCGAAGTAGGTCCAGATCAGCTTTCCATCCGGCTCGATGCCCGGCAGAACGCGCGGCCGCGCACCGGTCGCGACGATGATGTTCTTGGCTTGATAGGTGCCCGCACCGAGGGTGCCCTTCGGCGCCGGATGCTGCGGCTGCATCGCAGGTTTCTTGGGCGCCGCCACGACGACTTCGCCGGCCTTCGGAAGGGTGGCCTCGCCCCAGATCACGTCGACCTTGTTCTTCTTCAACAACATGCCGACGCCGCCGTTGAGACGGCCCGACACGCCGCGCGAACGCTGGACGACAGCGGCCGCGTCGAACCCGATCTTCTCGGCCGACAGCCCGTAATCCTTGGCGTGCTCCATGTAGTGATAGATCTCGGCCGAACGCAGAAGCGCCTTCGTCGGAATGCAGCCCCAGTTGAGACAGATGCCGCCGAGATGCTCGCGCTCCACGACCGCGGTCTTGAACCCGAGCTGCGCAGCGCGGATCGCCGCCACATACCCGCCCGGCCCGCCGCCGATGACGATGATGTCGTAGGTGCTTGTCATGGTTGCTTCGCCTTAAAAACCATTGCGATCTATTGTGACTTCAGGCCGAGGAGCCGTCGATAGAATCGTCCCACCAGCGGTATTTCCGGGATGACCAGGGCGATCGCCGTGAATGTGACAACCCACTGCAAAGCCGCGACCATCGAAGGAGGATGGGCACTCGAATTTCGGTCAAACTTCCAATCAAAATAGGCGAACAGCAGCAGCGGCACGATGACCAGCCGATCCTTGTGCGTTGGCACAATGACCGAAAGCAGAAGAGTAGGTATTGCAAAGATCCCGAACATGAACATCACGCCGATGATCGCAAAATCAAAATCCCTTCCGAATCCTCTCTCGCCTAGGCCCTGAAACAACAAGACGGCAGGCAGCCAACCAAGTCCGAGCAGAACGACAAACTTGCGGGTGCTGGTGAACCAATTCCGCCGAACAGTATTGTCTCCGCCCGCTTTGTCACTCACACCAGCATCCCCATCGGATTCTCGATCAGGCCCTTGAACGCCGCGAGCAATTCGGCGCCGAGTGCGCCGTCGACGACGCGGTGGTCGCAGGAGAGTGTCGCGGTCATCGCCTGCACGACGGCGGGCGCGTTGTTCTTCACCACGACGCGCTGCTCACCCGCGCCGACGGCGAGGATGGTGCCGTGCGGCGGGTTGATGACGGCCTGAAAATCCTTGATGCCGAACATGCCGAGATTGGACACCGCCGTCGATCCGCCGGTGTATTCCTCCGGCTTGAGACGACGCGTCCGCGCCCGTCCGGCAAGATCTTTCATCTCTGCGGAGATCGCGGTGAGCGTCTTGGTTTCCGCGCTGCGAATGACCGGCGTGAACAGGCCGCCTTCGACCGCGACCGCGACGCCCACATCCGAATGCTTCATGCGCAGGATGCGATCCTCGGCCCAGACCGAGTTCGCCGCCGGCACGCGCTGCAACGCGACCGCGAGCGCCTTGATGACGAAGTCGTTGACTGAGAGTTTGAAGGCCGGCTTGCCGTCCTTGTCCTTCGGCGCGCCCGCGTTGATCTGCTCGCGCATGGCCATCAGCGCATCGAGTTCGCAATCGAGCGACAGGTAGAAGTGCGGCACGGTCTGCTTCGACTCGACCAGCCGCTTGGCGATGGTCTTGCGCATGCCGTCGAGGGGGATTTCCTCGTAGCTGCCCGGCGCGAACATGGCCTTGACCTGTTCCGCGGACGCGCTGGTCGCCAGGGGCGCGGCCTGCGACGGCGCGCCGGCCGGAGCTGCGGACGGGGCGCGCTTGGCGCCGCCGCCAGCCATCGCGGCGCGGACGTCCTTCTCGACCACCCGGCCGTGCGGACCCGAACCCTGGATGGCGGACAGATCGAGGCCCGCGTCCTTTGCGATGCGCTTGGCGAGGGGCGACGCGAACACGCGAGCGCCAGCCTGAGCGGCCGCTGCGCCGTTGGGTTTTGCCGCAGGTGCAGGTGCAGATGTAGGTGCAGATGCGGGCGCAGGTGCTGGCGCTTCCGCCTTGGGAGCGGGTGCAGGTTTGGCTGCCGCCGGCGCGCTGCCACCCGAGGCCGCGACCGATTTCGGATCCTCGCCTTCGCCCGCGATCAGCGCGATGAGCTGATTGACCGGCACATCGGCGGAGCCCTCCGGCACCACGATCTTGGCGAGGATGCCCTCATCGACGGCCTCCACTTCCATGGTGGCCTTGTCGGTCTCGATCTCGGCGATCACGTCGCCGGACTTGATCGTGTCGCCTTCCTTCTTCAACCACTTGGCAAGGTTGCCCTTTTCCATGGTCGGCGAGAGGGCTGGCATCAGGATGTTGATGGGCATGGCGTTTTTGATCCCGAGCGAATGTTCTAGTTGATGGCCTGGGTGGCGCCGGGATTCGACGGATCGTCCAACTCGGCCTGGATCCCAGCGATGATCGCGGAGAAGGCCTCGTCTTCGGACAAGTCAGTTTCCATGGCGTAGACACGGGAAGCGTGGCGGGCGAGATCCACGAGGAGCACGCCCCACGTGAACGGATCGTCGAAAGCGCGGCGTAGAGCGATGCTGACCGCACCCTCGACCACCGAGGCCCGGAGGATTTCGACGCCCCCTTTTTCGAGGGCGTCCGGCGGAACGTTCAGCGCTTCGAATTTCCGTTCGGTCATGATGTCACCGATAGGTTACGGCCTTCACAGCCTGCACCACTTCGCCCACGTTCGGCAAAGCCAGCTTTTCGAGATTGGCTGCGTAGGGCATCGGAACGTCCTTGCCTGTGACGCGCAGGACCGGCGCGTCCAGGTAGTCGAACGCGTGTTCCATGATGCGCGCCACGATCTCGGCGCCGACACCCGATTGCGGATAGCCTTCTTCCACCGTGATGCAGCGGCCGGTCTTCTTCACCGACGCGACGATGGTGTCGGTATCCATCGGGCGGATGGTGCGAAGGTCGATCACTTCGGCTTCGATGCCTTCCTTCGAAAGCTCCTCGGCCGCCTTCAGCGCGTAGGACACGCCCATGCCGAACGAAACGATGGTGACGTCCTTGCCCGGACGATGGRTGCGCGCCTTGCCGATGGGGATCGTGAAATCGTCGAGCTTCGGCACGGGGAACGATTGACCGTAAAGGATCTCGTTCTCGAGGAAGATGACCGGGTTCGGATCGCGGATGGCGCTCTTGAGCAAACCCTTGGCGTCGGCCGCGGTGTAGGGCGCCACGACCTTCAGGCCGGGGATCGCCGAATACCACGCTGCGAAATCCTGGCTGTGCTGCGCCGCGACGCGGGAAGCCGCGCCGTTGGGCCCACGGAACACGATCGGCGCACCGAGCTGGCCGCCCGACATGTAGAGCGTCTTCGCAGCCGAGTTGATGAGCTGATCGATCGCTTGCATGGCGAAGTTGAAGGTCATGAACTCGACGATCGGGCGCAGGCCCGTGAACGCAGCGCCGACGCCGACGCCCGCAAAACCGTGCTCGGTGATCGGCGTATCGACGACGCGACGGGGGCCGAATTCCTGCAACAGACCTTGAGTCACCTTGTAGGCGCCCTGGTATTCCGCGACTTCTTCGCCCATGACGAAGACTTTGTCGTCGGCGCGCATCTCTTCCGCCATGGCGTCGCGCAACGCTTCGCGCACGGTCATGGACACCATCTCGGTGCCTTCCGGAACCTCGTCGGAGGCATCGTACCCGGTGACGATCGCCGGCGCCGCGGGAGCGCTCGGAGGCGTTGCCGCCGGCCGGTCGGCGAGGCCTTCGGCCTGCGCATCCGGCGTCGGAGCAGGTTGGGCTTCCGCCTTCGTGCCGAGATCCGGCATCTTGGCGTTGGCGATCGCGGTCGCCGTATCCTCACCCTCGCTCGCGAGCACCGCGATGGGCGTGTTGACGGCGACGTTGTCGGTGCCGTCGGAGACGAGGATCTTGGCGAGCACGCCTTCGTCGATCGCCTCGACCTCCATCGTCGCCTTGTCGGTTTCGATTTCAGCCAGAACGTCGCCGGGCTTGACCTTGTCGCCCTCTTTTTTCAGCCATTTGGCCAGTTTGCCCTGCTCCATCGTCGGGGAGAGAGCGGGCATGAGAATATCGATCGCCATGGAAGACTCTTTTCCAGTTGTCGCTGCGGCGAAAAATGCTTCAGTCGCGAAAAGCGCTTACAGCAGAATGTCGGTGTAGAGCTCGGCCGGATCGGGCTCGGGATCGTGCGTGGCGAACTCGGCCGCCTCGTTGACGATCTCGCGCACCTTGCCGTCGATCACCTTCAGCTCGTCCTCGGACAGCTTCCAGCTTTCCAGAAGGCGGCGGCGCACCTGCTCGATGGGGTCGTGTTCCTCGCGCATGCGGGTCACCTCGTCCTTCGTGCGATACTTCGCCGGATCGGACATGGAGTGACCGCGGTAGCGGTAGGTCTGCATCTCGAGGATGTAGGGGCCCTTGCCGGACCGCGCATGCTCGATGGCGCGCTGGCCGGCCGCGTAGACCGCGCGCACGTCCATGCCGTCGACCTGCTCGCCCGGGATGTTGAACGACACGCCGCGCTTCGAGAAATCAGTCTGCGCGGAGGCGCGATTGACCGACGTACCCATGGCGTAGCGGTTGTTCTCGATCACGTACACGACCGGCAGCTTCCACAGCTGGGCCATGTTGAAGCTCTCGTAGACCTGGCCCTGGTTCGCGGCGCCGTCGCCGAAATAGGTCAGGCAGACATTGCCGTTCTCGCGGTAATGGTTCGCGAACGCGATGCCCGTGCCGAGCGACACCTGCGCGCCGACGATGCCGTGGCCTCCATAGAAATGCTTTTCCTTGGAGAACATGTGCATCGAGCCGCCCTTGCCTTTCGACAAGCCGCCACGACGTCCGGTCAACTCGGCCATGACCCCTTTCGGGTCCATGCCGCAGGCGAGCATATGCCCGTGATCGCGATAGCCGGTGATCACCTGATCGCCGTCCTTCGTCGCCATCTGCATGCCGATGACCACCGCTTCCTGCCCGATATAGAGATGGCAGAAGCCGCCGATGAGACCCATGCCGTACATCTGGCCGGACTTCTCTTCGAAGCGTCGGATCAGGAGCATGTCGCGATACGCGGACAGATCCTCATCCTTGGTGAATTGCGGGGTATTGGGAGCGGCACGTTTGGCCGCGTTCTTATTGGAAATGGACTTGTTAGCCGTGCTTGTAGAAGCACGGCCCGCCTTGCGGGCAGCAACAGCCATCGGGTCCTCCGAAGGGTTTCCTCAGACCAAAGTTCTATCTCACGCCAAGCCGGAAATCGAGGGGGTTAAAAAAGAGTTTATACAGGAATGGTGAATGACATAAGTTGTTGAAATCGCTTTCATATAAGTCGATCAACTGAAATCGAGTTAATTCAAAATTTTCGGGTAACGTTGCTACGGCCCGGTGATAATCACGAGATCGTTGCGGTGCACACGTCCGAGCATCACGCGGGCCCGCTCCTCGAGAAGATCGCGATCGATCTGATCGCTCCGCAGCAGCGCGATGCGGCGTTCCCAGTTGCCGCGCTCCGTCTTGAGATCACCGAGCTCCTTCGAGAGTTCGGCCGCCATGGTCTCATATTGCTCGCGCGCCTGAGCACCCCGCGCGCCTGTCTGAGCATGGTGCAGAAAATAGCCGACCACGCCGGCTGAAATGCAATACAGCATCAGCGGAATGAGAATCTTGCGGGCACGTCTGCGAACAACCATACGCCGATTCATAAGGCGGCATGGTTAAGAACGCGTTTAGAGCGACCTCCCCCGCGAGTCCTCGCGCCACGTGTCCGTCGCGGGGATGACATGGGGAGGCGCACCGGATCGCTCCACACGTCACCACCCTTCCACACGTCATCACCGGGCTTGTCCCGGTGACCTCGCTCCGAAAAGCGCCGCGCCATACCGATCGAGGTGGCCGGGACGAGCCCGGCCATGACGGGGGAGGACGGTGGCATGGTCCTCCCCGCCCCTCCACGTGTCATTCCCGGCCGGAGGCGGCGGAGACGGCGGAGGGGAAGGGAACCCATAGAGCCGCACTCGCCGCACCCAGCCATGAATCCCCTTCCCTCGCTTCGCTCGCCGGGGATGACACGAGGGGCGGTGCGCGCCGAGGATGACATTGGGGTGGGACCGCTCAACACGCGGTCGGGTCGACTGCCAATTAATCCGGATTGCCGCGCTCGATCAGCTTGATCTTCCAGCTGCGGTTCCAACCCTTCAATTGCTTTTCTCGCGCAATCGCCTCCGCGACCTCCGCGTAGCGCTCCACATACACCAAGCGCGACACACCATAGCGCGCGGCAAATCCGGAGCCGACCCGAGCGCCGTGTTGCTCCATGCGGGCGATAAGGTTCGACGTCACACCGATGTAAAGCGTCCCGTTCTTTCTACTCGCGAGAATGTAGACAGCGTAGTTCATAGTCGTCCCCGCCCCCCACGTGTCATTCCCGGCCGGAGGCGGCGGAGCCGGCGGAGGGGAAGGGATCCCATAGCGCCGCGCTCGCCGCGTCCCGCCATGGGTCCCCTTTCCTCGCTTCGCTCGCCGGGGATGACACGAGCGGCTCCAGATCGCTCCACGCGTCATCGCCCCTCCACACGTCATCACCGGGCTTGTCCCGGTGACCTCGCTCCGAAAAGCGCCGCGCCATACCGATCGAGGTGGCCGGGACGAGCCCGGCCA
>NZ_JBFUKD010000132.1:0-7513 GCF_056401005.1 Microvirga sp. P4_G7
ACGGCATCCTGTCCCTCAAAAGGTGGGACACGTCCGCACCTTTTCTCACTTTCAGCTTTCCGGAGAGCCTCTCGACCTATCCGCCAAACAACTGGACGGCGGCGCAGCCAAACCTCGGCTTCAAGCAGATTTCAGTCGAGCAGATGCAGGCGGTCCGATTCATGCTGAAGGGCCAAGGATCGCCCTCCTTGCCGGGGTATATGGCTCTGTCGTCGGTCGAGGGCTTTTCAAATCTGAATTTCGTCGATGCGGGCTTTGGAACATCGGACATCCGGATCTCTCAGCGAAATGCGGGTTCCGCCGCTTCCTTGCCAATGACCCCGGAGCATGACGCCATCTTCGGCGGTCATGGGGGTGATGCTTGGATGCAAAGTAGCGTCCGCGGCGATATCAAGCTCGGCACCTGGAACCATTGGACCCTCTTGCACGAAGTCGGCCATACGCTCGGATTGAAGCACGGGCACACCGGCGGGATCGGTAACTGGGCGACGCTGCCCCGCGAGAGAGACTCTTGGGAGTTCTCCGTGATGACCTATCACGCCTATGTCGGATCGGTGGGGAGCTATGCCTACGCACCCGGCGAACAACCGCAAAGCTACATGATGCAGGATATCGCGGCCCTGCAGTTCATGTATGGGGCCGACTTCACGGCCAACAGCACGAACACGATCTATTCGTGGAGCCCAACGACGGGCGAAACCTTTGTCGACGGTGTCGGACAGAGCCAGCCCTCAAAGAACAGAGTATTCCTGACCATCTGGGACGGTGGTGGAACCGACACTTATGATCTCTCGAACTATGCGAGTCATCTCAACATCGATCTGGCTCCCGGAGGATGGTCTGTCTTCGCGCGTCAACAGCAGGCCGTCCTTAGCCAGAAACACCTTGCACGAGGCAACGTCTTCAACGCGCTTCAGCATGATGGCGACCCACGCTCTCTGATCGAGAATGCAATCGGCGGATCTGGAAACGATGTCATCAAGGGAAACCACGCATCCAACGTGCTGAAAGGAAATGTCGGCGACGATACGCTCACGGGCGTCGGGGGGAACGATACGCTAGATGGAGGCACCGAGAAGGACACCGCCAGCTATTCGGCTGAGACCGCAGCCGTGCGTGTGTTCCTGTGGGCGAGAGTCGCTTACACCAGCGCGGGGCAAGATACATTCGTCAGCATCGAAAACGCAATCGGCGGAAGCGGCGACGACACCCTCGAGGGAAACACCGCAGACAATGCTTTTAAGGGGGGAGCGGGCGACGATCGTATCAGAGGCGAAATCGGCAACGATGTGCTTCAAGGAGGATCGGGCAATGACTCGCTGACGGGAGGAACCGGAAACGACTCTCTCGTGGGCGATGAGGGAAATGACACACTCATCGGCGGCGCCGATGCGGATTGGCTTTCCGGCGGCGTCGGAAAGGACCGCTTCGTATTTCAGCCCGGGTTTGGCAACGACACGGTGACGGACTTCAAAGCCGGCCCTGGAGGCGGCGACATCATCGTCTTCGACAAGTCGATCTTCGACAATTGGCAACAGATCTTGGCGGCTATCAGCGAGAATGATCAGGGCGTCCTGATTTCCGCCGGTCCGAGCGGTACATTGCGACTGCTGAACGTCACAAAGGCTGCGCTCTACGAAAGCGATTTCCTCATCGTCTGAAGTCTTGTGATGCTGACGTCAGTCCGAAGGTACCGCTCCTCTGCACGCCCAAGAGACCGCAGCGAAGGACCTCGGTCCGTCTGGCTGTCCAGCCTCGTAGGAAGACCGAACAGCGGCTTCGGCTTCGAGACGCTTCGTCGTGTCCATTGCAGCGACGTACTTGCCAATCGGCCCTTCACCCGCAGCGAAGGGAGCCCAGTAGTCATCAAAAGATTCGTAGTCCATCCGGATCATGAGCGACGTTTGATGAACGTCCGACAATCCCTTTTCGATGAAGGAGCGCTTCATCTCATCCGGTCGCATCATCGGCTGGAAGAGGTATCTGTTCCTCAGTTCTCTCGCTTCGTCGCTTCGCCCGGCCAAGGTATCCCAGAACATTCGAGTGGAGGGCATTCCACCGAGATGGTCCCAAACAGCCGCTGCGACCACGCCTCCCGGACGCACGACGCGCCGCATTTCGGATACGGCTTTTCCGGCATCCGATACGAAATGGAGAACAAGAAGTGACAACGCGCGATCGAAATAACCATCCTCGAAGGGGAGCGCGCACGCATCCGCTTCCTGGATGCTGATCCGCGGATCCTTGTTCCGGCGCTTCGCCGCCTCGACGAACACAGGCGAGTAATCAATCGCTGCAATCTCGGCAACATCGGCCACTTGCGGCATTGCGAACGTCAAGCTTCCGGTGCCGCACCCGACGTCGATAACACGCTCGCCAGCGGCGAGGCCCGCGAAATCGATCAGGAGGGGTGCCAATCTTCGGCTCCAGCGGCCCATGAGCTGCTCGTAGCCGTCTGCGCTGCGGATGTTGAAACTGGATGGCATGGTGACTTCTCCTGAAGACCACGAAAGGTAGGCTAGGTCCGTTGAGGTTTCTTGCCAAGGTGTCTGACGTCTTCCGTTGACACGCCTTCTGGCGCTGCAATTGCTCCTCATTCGGCTGTTTCGCTAAGCTGATGCATCTCTTCCTGCCCTATGCTAAGATACTCAGATCGATCCTCTTAATCCTATTGGCGCGCTCGCGACATGGTGCGCGCGGCGGGCGTTCGGCTGAAGTCGATCGATTGCGCGAAAGCAGCGTGCGGGCCTCGTAGCAAATTCCGCCGATGGGTTTCTGCGCGGATCATCGAACCGGGACGCCGTCGGAGACATAAGAGACCATTTTCGCCCAAGAGACTTTTCTCGCTGTTGACAAAAATCGGCAAGGCCGGCGCGTGTTGGCTCGCACCGGCAACTTGGAGACGATCTTGTAATCTGGCGACAAGCTTTCGCGGATTGTTCATTCGAGGATTTTTCATTCGAGGATTGTTCATGGCAACGATCGCTCAGACCACRGAGGAACTGGACCTCCTGCGCAAGGAACTGTTCGACGCTGCCCGGGTGATGACGGATCCCGACGAGCGCGCGAAGCTCCAGGCCGCTGTTGCCGAAATCGATGCCCTTCTCGACAAACTTGCCGTTTCGGTCCTCCACAAGACGGAGGCCAAACTCGGCCCCTTGCGCCAGAGGGTCGAAGTCCTGACCGACGACGCTGAAGAACGACCGTCGGAGCCGAAAGCGGTGGCGAACGACCCGATCGCCAAGAAGACCAACGGAAGCGGGCCATCCGAAAGCCCGAAGCCGGCGCGCGCGACGACGGTCGACCATACTCCTTCCACGCGCGAAGACGGTGGTTTGATCCTTAAAGAAACTCATCTCATCGCACTTTGGAAGCGATCGGTTTTCCCAATCGACGATCGCGGCGTGATCGTGTTCGGTATTCGGGGTTGCCTGCCGGTGGACTATGCGGGGACCGGTTTCGGTCGTGAGCATGAGATCCAACTCAGTCCAATCAACTACCGTACGATGAACTGCACGATCGGGCTGTGGCGCCCGTCGGAAGGCTTCGCGCTCTTCCCCGGATCGACCGTGCCGTTTGCCTCCGCTGTCGCAGGCGCCGTCTCCAGTGGTGGCAGTGGCGTCAATCAGCTTGGTCGCGGACGCTATGCAAACTACGTACCGGGATGGCACAAGCGGGCCGAGGGGCAGAACGGTCACTGGGCCTTGCTGCAGGAATGTCCCATCACACTGCAACGCACGACTGACGATACCGATTTCGACCTTATCGACCGCTGGGAGGTCGGCCGCATCGCCGGAGACAACATCCATTGCGCTTTCCATATGGGGCCCGACGCCGCGATCCCGACGTCGCGGTATTCGAGCGCCGGCTGCCAAGTCGTCGCAGGAACGGTCAAGAAGGGTGTTGCCGGCAGTGAGCGCGGCCCCTGGGCAAAGTTCGTTGCACCGTTCTTGAGCGAGAACGCAGCCGCATCGAAGGGTGTGGAGTATGTCCTCTTCGACGGCGTCGAAGTGCAGCAGATGATCAAGAACCGATGCATGGGAAAGGC
This sequence comes from Microvirga sp. P4_G7, assembly GCF_056401005.1. Lineage (NCBI taxonomy): Bacteria > Pseudomonadati > Pseudomonadota > Alphaproteobacteria > Hyphomicrobiales > Methylobacteriaceae > Microvirga > Microvirga sp. P4_G7. Next base: position 4,049 of record NZ_JBFUKD010000132.1, read on the forward strand.
GGTGATCCTGCGGATTGGTTCGCGCGGGCCTCTCGTACGCGAGCTGCGGCGGCGCTTGGCATCGCGCCTTGAGCGATCCATGAGCGAAGACACAGAATTCGATTCCGCGACTTTTCAGGCGGTCATCGATTTTCAGTCGAGTGTGTTCGGCGCGAACAGTGACGACGGGATCGTCGGACAAGAGACGGCATTGGAGCTGGGCTTCGAGTTGCCCCTGTTCGATTTCGACGACGCAGTGAATGGCGGATCAGGTCTGAGAGATCCGCGCGCCGCCGAGCTGAATACAGTGACCGCCTCCGTCACGACGTCCATCACTACGGATGATCTCGATGCGATCGCCTGGGGCGGATTTGCCGAACGCCGTTGCGGCCCGGGATTCAAGCAAAAGGTCGTCTCCATCGCCGGAACCCTGGGATGCGATCCCAACCATCTCATGGCGGTGATGGCGTTCGAGACGGGCGGAACGTTCGCTTCTGACGTCAGGAACGCCGCTGGCAGCGGTGCTGTCGGCCTGATCCAATTCATGCCGAAGACCGCCGAATCCCTGTCGACGACAACAGCCAGACTGGCAAAATTATCACCKGTCGAGCAACTCGATTTCGTTGAGCGATATTTCAAGTCCGTCACCGGCGACCGCAGGCTCGCAACTCTCAGCGACGTCTACATGGCCGTTCTGTTTCCGGCCGCAGTGGGAAAAGCCGAAAGCTTCGTCCTTTTCAAGCAACCCTCCGTCGCATACCGGCAGAACAGAGGTCTCGATGTCAACGGCGACGGCGTCATCACGAAGGCGGAGTCGGCCGCAATGGTGATGGACCACCTCGTGAAAGGGATGGATGTGGGCAATCTCGGCTAGTTCGTGCCGTTTTTCCAACCCCGCGACCGGCTGATCTGCAGGGCGCACATTCCGTGCGAGCTTTGAGAGGACGTTCGATGCCGAATGTGCAAGCGACTACGCGATTTCTCGTCAAAGCCAGGGCCGGGTTACGTTCGGCCGCACTCTCCTTAGAGGGAGCGCGCATTCCCCTGAAGGCGCGGCCGCTGTTCGAAAGCGTCGGCCGTGGTGACGGTTTCAAGGCAGCAGAAGAGACCGAATGGCAGATCGTCTCCGCACCTCTGGGAATGGTCGAGGCCAATGCCTGGGATGTCTGCCACAATCTTCTGCGGGACGGGCTCGGTGTCGCGGGCGTTCCGCCTCCGGAATTCGTCGAGCCAGACCTCGAACAGCGATGGAACACCGGCGATTTCGACCGCGAAGCGATGGCGCTCGCATCGGATTGTCAACGTCCAGATCCGCAGGACCTGCGCTTTCCGTCTGAGCCGGATCCCATGTGGTTCCGTAACGCCGATCACAGCCAATTTGCGGATATGCTCACGTCGCTGGGAACATCGTCGGGCGGCAGAACGGTCCGAATTGCGCATCTCGACACGGGATACGACCCCAACCACCGAGCTCTGCCGCCGYGACTGAACAAAGTGCTGCAACGAAATTTCGTCGACGGCGAGACCGGCAACGACGCATCCGACATCACCGACGGCGCACTCAACAATCTCGGACACGGAACCGGAACCATCAGCATCCTCGCGGGTCAGATCAAGGATGGGCCAGTCATCGGCGGCGCGCCCTTTGCCGAGATCGTTCCGATCCGCGTCGCCAATCGCGTCGTCCTCTTCTCCAACAGCGCGATTGCGCGCGCACTGGACTACGTGCATTCCCTATGCCGAAATCCCGACACCCGCATCGATGTGGTGACGATGAGCATGGGCGGCCTCGCCTCGCAGGCTTGGGCCGATGCAATCAATGCTCTCTACGAAATGGGCGTGTTCGTCGTGACCGCGGCCGGCAACAATTATGGCAACCTCCCAACCCGAAACATCGTGTACCCAGCGCGGTTTGGGAGGGTCGTTGCAGCCTGCGGCGTGATGGCTGACCATACGCCCTACACGGATCTCGGCATCGAGCGCATGGCCGGCAACTACGGCCCGGACAGCAAGATGGAGACTGCCGTCGCCGCATACACGCCCAACTGTCCCTGGGCGCGGTTGGGTTGTTCGGATATCGTTGATCTCAATGGAGCCGGGACATCCGCGGCTACGCCTCAGGTGGCAGCAACGGCCGCGACCTGGATTCAAAAAAACAGAGCGGCCATCGAGAAATATCCGGAACTGTGGATGCGTGTCGAGGCAACGCGAAAGGCGATCTTCGATACGGCTCGGTTACCGCCCGGTCAGGACCGCACGCGTCTTGGACGGGGTGAGATCAAAGCGCTCGATGCGTTGCGCCAAAAGCCCGAAATGGCGGCACGCCTGACGAAGCAGCCGATCGACCGGGCTTCCTTTCCACTCTGGACAGTTCTCACAGGTCTCGGCCTGCAGGGTCAGATTACTGAACCAGAAAGGCGCATGCTCGAACTCGAGGCGCTTCAGCTTTCGCAATCGGCTGAAGTCGAGAAGCTGGTGAGTACGATCGGGCGGCCACCCGAAGCGCTGACGCAATCCGACATCAGGACGATCGCCGATGTGCTCGCTGCCCAATCGAGTTGTTCCCGCCGTCTGCGCGAAGCTCTCGGCGCTGCGGGTGCGCGCCCGGTAAGAGTCGCCCTACCTCCGCTCGAAGTCGCAACCGCCGTGCGGCGCCTCCATCTGGGGCTCGCTATCAATCCACCTCTGCCAAAGCCCGTCCATCGTCGGCTGCGCGTATTCGCCTACGATCCGTCTCTAGAGTTGAGACTCGATACCCTCGGCATGAACGAGGCCACCCTAGACGTGCGTTGGGAACAGGACCTTCAGGCCGGGCCGATCGGTGAATACATCGAAGTCATCGATGTCGATCCGGCAAGCCGTGTCTGCTACGCGCCAGTTGATCTCGATCACCCGCATCTCCTCGTCCAAGACGGCCTGCGCCCCTCCGAGGCCAATCCCCAGTTCCATCAGCAGATGGTGTATGCGGTCGCCATGCGGACCATTCAGCACTTCGAGGAAGCGCTGGGCCGTGCGGCGCTCTGGGCGCCTCGGCACATCACTGCCGCCGACGGCACATTCGTGCGGGAAGATTATGTCCAGCGCTTGCGGGTCTATCCTCACGCGCTGCGCGCGGAGAATGCCTATTACAGTCCTGAACGTGTCGCCTTGCTTCTTGGATATTTCGTCGCGACGGAGCGTAGCTCCGGCGATGTCCTACCAGGGAGCGTCGTCTTCAGCGCCGTCTCGCACGACATTATCGCCCACGAAACGACGCATGCACTTCTCGATGGCCTTCACCGTCGCTACAAGGAAGCGACGAATGCCGACGTCCTGGCGTTCCATGAGGCTTTCGCCGACATCGTCGCTCTGTTCCAGCATTTCACAATACCCGAGGCCCTGCGGGCGCAAATCGCGAAAGCGCGCGGCGATCTCAGGCAGCGGACGCTGCTGGCGCAGCTGGCGGTTCAGTTTGGCCTCGCCACCGGGCGATATGGCGCCTTGCGG
>NZ_JBFUKD010000133.1:0-7493 GCF_056401005.1 Microvirga sp. P4_G7
TCGCAATCGGCAGTCGAGGCTCGTACGTCGGCGCTATATGCGGACAAGATAGAGTACGCCGCCGCCATTGTATTCTGGAGACCGAGTTTCTGTCTCGGTTTCCCGTTCGCTCAATCGGCATCGATGCGTCTTGCGGCCTCCCGGAACAGTTGCTCACCCTCGGGCGTAAGCTGCATGGCAGTGAGGAAATCGTCGACACCGTACCGCGGCAGCATGGCGTGGATCGTCGCGAGATAACTTCGCGCCTCGTCGATTCGGCCGGCGAGGGCGAGTGTGTATGCGGCAATCGCCAGAATCTGTGCGTGGGCGTTCGGCCGCGCGGCAGCTTTGACGCCCCAATCGGCGGCTTCGTCGAATTGGCCCAGCCGCACGAGGGCCATGGCGCGTGTGCCGAGCATTCCGAAGAGCAGGGGATCGAACGGACTGAGATGCCGTGAGTGATCCGCGGACACGATGGCAGTGTCAGGGTCGCCCGCCTGGGAGTGGACGAAGGCAAGCGTGTAATGTCCCTGGGCGAAGTTCGGGCTCAGGTCGACCGCTTGTTCCAGTTCAGCGACGGACTGGCTGTGCCGGCCACGCAACCACAGCGCTCTCCCCATTGCCCAATGTGCGGCAGGGTCGCGATCATCGGCCATCAGGCTTTGTCCGGCCGCCTCGAAGGCGCGGTCGATTTCCGGTGCACGCGTTTCCCAGCCCTGAAACGCATTCTGGAAATGCGTGAAGGACAGCCCGGCATGCGCACGCGCGAATGTCGGATCGAGACCGATGGCCATCTCGAAGAAGTGCTGCGCGCGTTCGTTGTCGGACCGCGTGAAGCGGTACATGTGCCACAGGCCGCGGTGATGCGCCTCCCATGCGTCGAGCGAGTTCGGTGGTTTGAGAATGGCGCGACTGAGTTCGTTCGACTCGATCTCGCGGGCGACAGAGGCCACCACCCTGTTTCCGATCGCGTCGAGCACGAGAAAGGTGTCGTCCAGTGTGTGGTCGAAGATGTCGGCCCAGACCACTCGTGCGGTCCGCGTTTCCGAAAGCTCCACAGTCACCGTAAGCCGCTTGCCCTCGCGTCGCACGGAACCGCTGACGATGTAGTCCACGTTCAGCATCCGCCCGGCTTCCTCCGCGCCGATGCGGCGTTCGTGCAACGTGAACACGCTTCCCTGGGCGATGACGAAAAGGCTTCGCAGTTTGGCGAGCCTTGTGATCACGTCGTGTGCAAGCGCATCCGCAACGCCCCCATGCACGCCTATCGCAATGGATCCATCGATGAACGGCATCACTGCGATGGAGGCGCGTCTTGGCGCAACGACGGCGATGTCGTCCTTTGAGAGGCTTGCCGCTGCGGGCAACGAGACGGGAGTGGCATTGGGTATGCCACCTCCCTGCGCCTTCGCTGCGCGCCAGGTGTCGCGGATCGGACCGGCATCGAGACCTTCAGCCTCGAACAGGCGGCACGCCACGGCCAAATGTTCCTCGCCTTCGCGGAACTGGCCGCGCCGGGCAAGGCCACTCAAGAGCAACTGATGGACGCGCTGATCGAACGGGGCAAGCTCCAACCACGCCTCCAGGTGCGTGTGCGTCTCATCGTCCGCGGAGTTCTTGACGAGATGTTCCAAGAGTGCCGTATGGATGCCGCGGAAGCGGCGTCGCTGAGCCGTGAGCCAGCGGCTGAAGATCGGACTGCGTTCGATCTCGAGACCATCGAGAAAATCCCCGGCGAACAATGTTGCGAGCGTGCGCAACCGATCTAGCGCCATCGTCTCAAAGCCCGCTTGAGCTTCCCGTGCGATCTCGATTGCGTCGACAAAGCAGTCTGTCAGGTCGAGACTGACCGCGTCAGTACGGGTCGCGACTCTCGCGTGGTCGGGTTGGTCGACGAGGTTACGGATCTTGCTGAGGCACCAGCGGAGCTCGCCGCGCGGATCATTTGGGATGTCCCACAGCAATTCGCAAAGCTGGCTTCGCCCAATGGCATGCGGAGCAAGGGACAGGTAGGCGAAGAGCGCACGAACCTTGCGCGAGGTCGGCAGCGCCAAGGCCAGGCCGTCGCGAAGGATCGTGAGGGGTCCGAGAAGGCGCACCTGCATCGCGGCACCGGCTCGGCTGGGCCGATCCGATTCCATGGGCATTTCCATGCCGGCTCCCACGCTCGCCCCCACGGGTGGTCGATACCGTACAAATCGAGGTTACGGCACTGATGCCGCATCGACTTCGTCGCCTCCGCACGGAAGGCGACATCCTAGCAGAATAATCCGCGCGATTGGAGAGTGACATGGTTACATCTGCTGCCACCCTGACTCAAAGCCGCCCGCCCGAACCCATCGACCTAAAGGTGGTCAAGACCCGTCAGCAGGGAGCTTGGTCTTCAGGCGATTATGCGGTGGTCGGGACAACCCTGCAGATCGTTGGCGAAATGCTGTGTGAAGCGCTCGACGTGCGCTCTGGCCAGAAGGTTCTCGACGTAGCCGCTGGCAACGGCAATGCAAGTCTTGCTGCGGCACGGCGCTGGTGCGACGTCGTCGCCACCGATTACGTACCTGCGCTTCTCGACCGCGCTCGCGAGCGTGCCGAGGCCGAGCGGCTCAACATCGCCTTCCGGGAAGCCGACGCGGAAGCGTTGCCGTTCTTGAACGGTAGCTTCGACGTTGTCATGTCCACCTTCGGGGTGATGTTTACGCCTGATCAGGACAGCGCGGCCGCCGAACTCGTTCGCGTCTGCAAACCAGGCGGGAAGATCGGTTTGGCCAATTGGACGCCCGAGGGGTTCGTCGGTCAGCTGTTCAAGATCATCGGGCAATACGTGCCGCCTCCTGCCGGTGCCAGATCGCCGTCCCTTTGGGGTACGCGGATGCGGCTGGCGGAATTGTTCGAGCCCCATGCGACGTCGATGACGGCGGAGCCACGGAATTTCGTGTTCCGATATCGGTCGCCGGAGCATTGGCTCGAGGTCTTCAAGACGTATTACGGCCCCGTGCTGAAGGCGTTCACCAGCCTGTCACCGGCAACGCAGGCCGCGCTCGAGCGCGACCTTCTAGCCCTCATCGAACGGTACAATCGCTCTGGTGACCGCACGATGGTGGTGCCGAGCGAATACCTGGAAGTCGTCGTCAACCGTCGCTGACGATGCCGGACAAGAGGGACGATCCGAGCGGAAAGCGCAGGGTCGTCCTGACTTGTCACCGAAGGGATAAGCGCCAGGTTGTTCGCATCACCACAAAGTCTTAGATCGAAGGCGAAGTTGTTTTCCGGGTCGCAGAGGCGCACTTTAAATGCACCGGCTGTCCTTGACCTTCAGCCGTGAGCGGACCCTGGACGGCGCGGATGTACCGCCGCCCAGGGGGGCCGCACGACACCCGAGTCATCCACGCGTCGATCAAGTCATCCGCGCGTCAATCGACGCACATTCGCTCTCACGCGTTTGCGTACGCCGCGCACGGCTTTGGCCGCCGACCCGCCGGTCGCCAAAGTCAACGCCGCTTCCTGAACGGCCGCGACTTTCTCCGTGATCATCAATAGATTTTCCGTCTTCGTCCCGCGGCCGGATGCGATCTGCATCAGGCGGGACCAAATCACGATATTGGACTCCATCGCGAGGAGCGAAAGGCTTGCTGCGAGCTTCCATTGCGTCGATATGGGGAGAAACATGGAGTGACCTTGCAGCCAAACGCTGCGAGGCAGAAACGCTCTCACGCGCCATTGGTTCAAATGCGGCGTTGCGTCGCTCATGCCAAACCTAGCCGAACGAGGGGCTGCTTACGCCATCGGTCCGGTTAGGTTCGTCTGAGAGAAGGACCGTGGAAAATGACAAAACTGTTCGATTTTCAGGCCGAGAGCATGCCGTCGTGGTGGGATGGCAACTATCGGATGCCATGGTTCGATCAGAACCTCGACTTGATGAAGGGCGACGGCGCCTCCGAGGTCGTGCTGGTTCCCACGGTCTATATGGACAGCCTTACGTCCACGCGCGTCTATCGGGACAATGGCGATGAAGGCGGCCACAACACCGACGGCGCACCGCGCACAGAGAGCGACGATTCGATCAGAACCGGTATTAGCGCCGCGAAGCAGCGGGGGCTCGACGTCATCATCAAGATGCACGTCAACATGCAGAACGACGATTGGAACGCGCTGATCGGTCCGCCGGAAGGGTCGACCGAAGCCGAGATCGCTGCGTGGAAGCAGCAATGGTTCGCATCGTATAAGGAATCTGTTCTTCACTATGCGCGGCTCGCGCAGGAACAGGGCGCCAAGGCGTTCGCGATCGGCAACGAATGCGAAAGCATGACGGGGCCCGAGAACAGGGCCGAATGGCTCGATATCATCGCCGCGGTGCGCGAAGTCTACAGCGGCAAGGTCACGTATGCGGCTACTTGGACGGAAGCTCTGACGGTCAGCTTCTGGGACGCGCTCGATTACATGGGTGCAAACCCATACATTTCGTTCACCGACAGCGACACACCGACCTTGGGCCAACTGATCGATGGTTGGACGCAGCCCTCGCCGTTCTATCATGTCAACGAACCGATCATCGCAGCACTCGGCGAGAATCTCTCCGCGATGGATGCCCTCAAGACGGTAGCGCTGACATACGGCAAGAAACTCATTTTCACGGAAACCGGTTTTCGCAGTCTCGACGGCACCAACTACGACCCTTGGACATGGCGTAGCGGCGATGTCGACGAGGGCGAGCAGGCCAGTATGTTCCAGGCCTTCTACAAGATCATCACCGACCGCATGAACGAAGGTTGGATCGGCGGTTATTGGTTGTGGAACTACGATGCCAGCACGAACCCGTCCGATCCTTCGCCGGATGACGGATTCTATACGCATGCAAAGAGCGCTGACACCTACGTAGAGCAGTATTTCAAGCAACCCATTTCAGTTGAGGGGCGGCTCCTTGCGGGCTCGGCTGCGGCGGAGCGACTGCTCGGCGGTCTCAATCACGACACGCTCCAAGGCGGCGGCGGAGATGACACGTTGCTCGGCGGCGGTGGCACCGATGTCGTTGACGGAGGAAGTGGCGACAACACCGCCGTGTTCTCCGGACGGCGGGCCGATTACGTCATCGCGACCGACCTCGACGGTCGTCTCACTGTGTCCGACACAATCGCCAATCGGGACGGCGTCGACACGCTTGCCAGCGTCCAGATCTTGAGCTTCTCCGACGGAGCTGTTCGCCTGAAAAATCAAGCGCCGGCGCATCTCGCGCTCGCTGCTGGTCCCGTAGCCGAGGATACCGCGCAGTCGGCGATCGTAGGCACTTTCTCGGCTGTCGACGCCGACGGCGACAGCATCAGCTACAACCTTCTATCCAGCGACGGCCCGTTTCAGATCGACGGAAAATACCTGGTGTTGTCCGGGCCCCTCGATTTCGAGACCAAGCCTGTCCACACTTTGTCCGTGAAGGCGACGGACGGAGTTGGAGGCGAAACCACGGCGACGTTCGCCATCACGATTGCCGACGTCAAGGAGAGCGTGCCACTCACGCTGCACGGAACCTCCAAGCGCGACGTACTTACGGGTGACATGCACAATGATGTCATCTTCGGATACGGCTCCGACGACCGTCTTTCCGGCGAAGCCGGTAACGACAAGCTCTACGGCGGAACGGGCAAGGACACTCTGTCCGGTGGAAGCGGCAAGGACATCTTCGTCCTGAACTCGAAACTCAGCAAGACGACGAATGTCGACAGGATCACGGATTTCTCCGTTGCGGACGATACGATCCACCTCGCACGTTCGATATTCAAGAAGATCACCAAGAAAGGCGTTCTCAAGAGCACCGAGTTCTACGCGGGCGCCAAGGCGCACGACGGCGATGACCGGGTGATCTACAACAAGAAGACCGGTGCACTCTTCTACGATGCTGACGGTAACGGAGAAGGAGCTGCGATCCTCGTCGCGATGATCGGGAAAAACCTCAAAATGACCGTGAAGGATTTCTACATCATCTGAGCGCGTCGACGTCGCGGCCCGTTTGGAGTGTTGTCGGAACGCGCGCCGCGGTTAACAATCCTGTGATCGAACCGAGCCTTGATCTCGATCTCCAGCGCTGCACTTCTAGAGCGTTGTGAGTGGCGAGGTCGTCCGATGAGAGTCGCGGTCGTCGTTCTTGGCGTTTTCGCAGCGGGGAGTGCCTTCGCGCAAGGACGGCCGACGACGACGGCTCTCAACTGCGCGCAGGCTGCAAGGATTGTGGCGAGCCAGGGCGCCATCGTGATGAATACGGCGCCTTACGTCTACGATCGCTATGTGAGCGGCGGTAATTTCTGTCAGGTCATGGAATCGACAGAGCCAGCCTGGGTGCCGACCGCCGACAATCCGCAATGCTTCATCGGATATCGATGCCGCGGCACTGCGCAGCGACAGAGCAGCCGATAGTCGACCTCGGCACCCAACGCCGTCAGAAACGGAACCCAGCGCCCACGCCTTGTCCGGTCATGACGGGCTGAAACGCCGGTTCGGTCGTCGAAGATGTCCCGACATCCTCCGAGGTCGACGTTGCGCCAGCCGCACCCGCACGGCGTGCCGTCGCGCGTTGCTCCGGCATGTTGTTTGCAACGGAGGGGGGAGGGGTAATCGTTGCGCGCGGGAGGACGCCCGCGCTCTGTCCCGTGTTGCAGGCTGCCAATCCGGCTGCCAGCGTAACGAACATGAACATCGTAACAATAACGCGCATAGTGCCTCCGGTCGCGATTCGCTTGAACCTAGATCGAGAAATGAAAGAGTCGAGAGGGAAGTCATGCCGCGGACCTTTCAAGGTCGTCTCACCCAGCTGCAGCATCAGGTTTCAGTCGGCAGGTCTGGGGTCGTCGCGGTGTAGTAGTAGGCCCGCTTCATCTCGTACATCAGCAGATCCGCCCGTTTGACGACTTCCTCGAGGCGTTCTCCAGGGCGGCTGGTGGCGGCGCCCATGGCAAAGCTCAGCATCGGTCCGGAATAGAACTGGTTGTTGACCTCCACCAGTTTTTCGATGCTTTCCATTACGGCGAGACCACCTTGCTCGTCTGTCGCGGGTAGCAGAATCGCGAATTCGTCGCCGCCGATTCGCGCTGCGTGACAGGGCTTGTCGATGGCGCCGTTCAACACCTCACCGGCGCGGCGCAGCAATGCATCTCCCGCGGCGTGGCCCGATCGGTCGTTTGCCGTCTTCAATCCGTTGAGGTCGGCGACGATGATCGTCACGGGGTACGGCCCTTTGCGGTCGAGGCGGTTCAACTCGTCAGCGTAGAACGAACGGTTGAAGAGCTTGGTCAGCACATCGTGCTTGCCGAGATACTCCAGATACGCCTCAGCCTTCTTGCGAGCGGTAATATCGGTCAGCGCAACCTGCACGAGGGACCAATCGTGCTCGTGCCCGGGTAGCACCGAGAATTGAAGATGAAGATGAAGTTCGTCGCCTTTGAGGGAATAGTTTATGACCTCGCGCTGCTGGAAGGTGCGTCCCTGCCAAAGGTCGATCAATTGCTCCCTGAAAGGTTCGCGCATGTCATCGC
>NZ_JBFUKD010000134.1:0-7457 GCF_056401005.1 Microvirga sp. P4_G7
GTGTTCCGTTGTGTTCCGTTGAAGAACATGCGGGTTCCGGCCGCCACGCGCATCGTCATCGGCGCCTGCATCGGTGTCTATCTATTCGCTTTGTACGGCCCGCTCGGCGAGGATGCGATGGTGGCCGGGCTGGGGCTCATCCCCTCCGTGTTGTTCGGCCGGGAGATCTTGCCGGACGGCTACCCGTACGTTCCCTTGATGCTGACGCCCGTCACCAGCATTTTCCTGCACGTGTCACTGATCCACCTGGCCGGAAACATGCTGTTTCTCTGGGTCTTCGGGGACAATGTCGAAGACGCCATGGGGCATGTCCGCTTCCTGGTCTTCTTCGTCCTCTGCGGCACGGCCGCCGCCATGGCGCACGCCTACATGAACGCCGGCTCGCACCGGCCGCTGATCGGCGCCTCGGGTGGCGTGTCGGGCGTCGTCGCCGCCTATCTCATTCTCTATCCCCGCGTAAGGATCTGGGCCCTGTTCTGGGTCGGAATTCCTTTGCATCTCCCCGCCTACTGGGCGATCGGCTTCTGGATCGCGCTTCAGATCGCGTCCGCTTTCCTCGGCGGCGACGAGGCCGTGGGCTGGTTTGCCCACGTGGGCGGCTTCTTCGCGGGCGTTCTGCTCATCCCGCTGATGCGCCACCGCTTCGATCCCGTTCTCGCTCGCGTGAAAGCGCAGGAGTTGCGCGCTTCGCGTTGACAATCGAAGCGCTCCCGTTAGGGTCCCCCACATTCAAGCCCACCCTTTCGGAGAGGGCCGGATCGACGGCTGAAACTCCGAAGCAGAGCTTTCCAGCGAGGCCATTTATGAAGCTTCTTGTGCCAGTGAAGCGTGTTGTCGATTACAACGTCAAGATCCGTGTGAAGGGGGACGGCTCGGGGGTTGAGTTGGCGAACGTGAAGATGTCGATGAACCCGTTTGACGAGATCGCGGTTGAAGAGGCGGTGCGTCTGAAGGAGCAGGGCAAGGCGAGCGAGATCGTCGCGGTTTCGGTGGGCCCGGCGCAGGCGGCGGAGACGATCCGCACGGCGCTCGCGATGGGGGCCGACCGCGGCATCCTGGTCAAGACGGACACGCCGGTGGAGCCGCTTGGGGTGGCCAAGATCCTGCAGAAGATCGTGGCGCAGGAAAGTCCGGATCTGGTGATCCTCGGCAAGCAGGCGATCGACGACGATTCCAATCAGACCGGCCAGATGCTGGCGGCGTTGCTGGGCTGGCCGCAGGGCACCTTCGCGTTCAAGATCAATGTCGGCGACGGCAGCATCGACGTGACGCGCGAGGTCGATGGCGGTCTGCAGACGGTGGGGCTCAAGCTGCCGGCCATCGTGACGACGGATCTGCGCCTGAACGAGCCGCGCTATGCGTCGCTGCCGAACATCATGAAGGCGAAGAAGAAGCCGATCGACGAAACGACGCCGGAGACGCTCGGGGTCGACGTGACGCCGCGTCTGAAGGTGCTGAAGACGACGGAGCCCGGCGGCCGCAAGGCCGGCGTGAAGGTCGGCTCGGTCGCCGAGCTGGTGGCGAAACTGAAGACCGAAGCCGGCGTGCTCTGAGCGAGAGGATTTTTAGACCATGACGACATTGCTGATCGCCGAGCACGACAACGCTCATCTGAAGGACGCGACGCACAAGGCGCTCTCCGCCGCCGCGGCGCTGAATAGCCCGGTCCACGTGCTGGTGGCGGGCGCCAACGCCAAGGCGGTGGCCGAGGCGGCGTCCAAACTGGCCGGCGTCGAGAAGGTGCTTTTGGCGGACGGTCCGGCCTACGAGCATCAGCTCGCCGAGCCGCTCGCTGCGCTGATCGTTTCGCTGGCGGGTCCCTATGACGCCATCGTCGCGCCGGCGACGACGACGGCAAAGAACGTCCTGCCGCGCGTCGCGGCGCTTCTCGACGTGATGCAGATCTCCGACGTCACCAAGGTCGTGGCGCCCGATACGTTCGAGCGGCCGATCTATGCCGGCAACGCCATCCAGACGGTGCAGGCGAGCGACGCCAAGAAAGTGATCACGGTGCGCACCGCCGCCTTCCCGGCAGCGGCAGAGGGCGGTGCGGCTCCGATCGAGACGGTGGCCTCGGCGGCCGATCCGCAGCTCTCGACGTTCAAGGGCCAGGAGATCGTCCAATCGGATCGTCCGGAACTGACCTCGGCCAAGATCATCATCTCGGGCGGGCGCTCGCTCGCCTCGGCGGAGAACTTCGCCAAATACATCGAACCGATCGCCGACAAGCTCGGCGCGGCCATGGGCGCTTCGCGCGCCGCGGTCGATGCGGGCTATGCGCCGAACGATTGGCAGGTCGGCCAGACCGGCAAGGTCGTCGCGCCCGATCTCTACATCGCAGTCGGCATCTCCGGCGCCATCCAGCACCTCGCCGGCATGAAGGATTCGAAAGTCATCGTCGCCATCAACAAGGACGAGGAAGCTCCCATCTTCCAAGTCGCCGATTACGGTCTCGTCGGGGATCTGTTCACAATCCTCCCGGAACTCAATGCCACGATCTGAGCGATTGCCGTAGCCATGACTATTTAGCGGCAATACACGTTGCCGCGTTCGTCGATGCCATAGCTTGGCCACCTGGACGCAGCTTTCGTCGTGCCAGCTGTGGCCGGCTTGTCCAAGTAGCCGTGTGGCGCACCGCCGCGTGAATGTATGCTGGCATTCGAGCAGGCGGCCACGAATATTGGCAATGCCGCAATAACTGCMGTCCGCACGAGCTTATTCATTTGGGCTTTCGACCTCCCGATCCGGTACCCATGCTCACACCGATCTCCGCATGACGTCGTCAGGGACAGGGCCCTGCAGGATTGAGAGAAGCTGTTGCCTCAAGATCTCAAGCGGTGCCGTGCCGAGAACGATTCCCGCGTCTTCGATCACCAGCGACGGAATCGACCGAATGCCGAGCCGTCGGGCGTGTGCTCGGTCGGCCTCGACGTTTTGACGGGTCTCCGCGCTGCGGAAATCGCGCCCGAAACGATCGATGTCCAGTCCGATTTCTTTGGCGATGTCGATCAGCACATTCGCATCTCCGATATTGCGATTGTCGGTGAGATGAGCGCGCTGAACGGCATCGAACATGTCCCAGTGAGCGGATTGTCCACCTTGGGTCTCGGCGGCTTTGCAGGCGAGCGTGYCGATCATGCCTGACGGATACTCGAAAGATTGTCCTCTCATTCCCTCGACATCGATCCGGCTCTTGTCGTCGTCGGCCTCGCGRCATTTTTCCCAATGGCCGAGGATCTCCCTCTTGGCGCGATCGAGCGAGCCCCAGGCGCTGATCATCTCCTCGCGCGAATCCTGGAGCACGAAGCTGCGATGGCGCACCTCGATCGGCAATTCTTCGCATAGTTCGCGAAGCCGCGGCGAGATGACGAAACACCACCCGCAAACGACGTCGTGATAAAAATCGATCTTAAGAACTTGTTTGGTCACAGCTTTGCGCTCCTGGATATCGTAATGACGGTTTCAATTGAATGGATGGACTTGGATCGGGATAACCGAACGGATGTCGAGGTCGCTATGCCGTCTTTCATGGCTTGGAGCCCCGCGCGTCGTGGACGATCTTGCCATCGACGACAGTCATGACCGCTTTGATATGGCGAATGCGATCGACGGGGACCGTCATGTAGTCCTCCGACAGCACCACGAAATCCGCGAGTTTTCCCTTCTCGAGCGTGCCGAGCTCGTTCTCGGAAAACAGGAGATATGCGTTCGAACGCGTATGAGCGATCAACGCCTCCTCGCGCGTCAATGTCGGCTGGGTGACGAGGGTGCCGTCGAGCGCCTGGCCGGTGACGGCCCACCCGAGCGTGACGAAGGGATTATAGACGTTGGCCATGACGGAATCCGAACCGAGCCCCCACGGCACACCGCTCTTTCGAACGAGGTCGATCGGTGGCATGCCTCGCGATTCGTCGCCGAGCGCCATGAGACGTCGGCGCCCGAATACAACAGGCCGGCTGTGCAAAGCGGCCATCATGCCCAGAGATTTCATGCGCTTGAGAGAAGCTTCGGAGAGCGTATCGCCATGCTCGATGGTCCAGCGCAAATGGGAGATCGGCGTATCGGCGGCGATCTTCTCGATGAGATCGAGATGTTGGGATATGGTGACGTCGCTCTCCGCGTGAATGCGCATCGGCCAGCCGGCTTTCGCAAGAGAGCGCAAGATGACTTCGAATTCGGCGAGATGGATCGGAAGCGGTGATCCGGGCTGACCGATCGCGTCCATCATCGGCATGTAGATCAGCTCGCCCGCGCCGATCAGCCGAAAATGCGCCGAGCCGGAGAAGGGTTTCATCTCACGAAGCTCGCGCGCAAAGGCCTCCTTGCCGCGCGAGCCATTGTCGTTGCGAAACCAACGGGTATGAAAGACGCGAATTGGAAGTTGGCCCGAAGCCGCCAACTTGGCGAAGGGGGCATAGTCTTCATCCCTGATTCCGAAGCCACCCATGTCGAAGATGGATGTGAGCCCCGTCGCGGCATGGTCGCGCATGACCGCAGCCGCGCCAGCGAGAGACTTTTCCGGAGTCCTGGACGGCAACTTTCGCATGACGAGATCCATCGCCCTGCCGGCAACCGCGCCGAGAGGGAGACCGCCGTCATCGGTCGGCATTTCGCCGGTCTCGGCGAGAATCTGGGAAGCAGGCCCTGTCAGCCCCGCTATTTTTGCCGCCGCGAGGTTGATGTAGGCGTGGCTATACATGTGTTGCAGATAGATCGGATGGTGCGGCGCCGCCTCATCCAGTTCCGCACGTGTAAAGACCCGCCCGTCACCAAACTGCGCATCCGTGAAGCCCCCTTGCGTGTAGATCCATTGGCCCTTCGGCGTTATCGCAGCCTTATGCCGGATGCGAGCGAGCGCATCCTCTCGTGTCGTGGCACCATCGAGGCGGACCTCCTCGGCCCAGGTTGCAGCGGCGCGGATGACGTGGACGTGATTATCGATCAGGCCGGGAATGACCGTTCGGCCTTCGAGATCGACACTTGCCGCGTCCGGACCGGCCGCTGCCGTCATATCGCTTTCAGTTCCAACGGCGAGGATGCGATTGCCGCGCACGACCAGGGCCTGCGCCGAACTGAACGCGGGGTCGACCGTGAGAACTTTGGCATTGCGGTAGAGAATGCTGTTATCGGTCGTGTTTTCTGCATGCGTCGAAGTCGTTGCCAGCGCAAGGATGGCGAGAGCCCTGATCAGCGCGTCGCGCATCGACTAAGCTCGCAACTTCTTGGCGATCTCGGCGACGTGCTTGCCTTGGAAGCGCGCGCCATCGCGTTCGATTTCGCTCGGCGCACGTGAACCGTCAGGTCCAGCAATCGTGCTGGCGCCATAAGGCGAGCCACCTGTGATTTCATCGAGCGTCACGAGCCCCGGGAAGCTATAGGGCAGGCCGACGATGATCATGCCGTGGTGGAGCAGGGTGGTGTGAAAAGAAAGAACGGTGCTCTCCTGCCCGCCATGCTGCGTGGCGGTCGAGGTGAAGACGCTCCCGACCTTGCCGATCAGTGCGCCCTTCCCCCAGAGGCCGCCGGTTTGGTCGAGAAAGTTTCTCATTTGCGCCGCCATGTTGCCGAAGCGGGTCGGGGTCCCGAAGATGATGGCGTCATAATCTGCGAGTTCATTGGGCTCGGCGACGGCAGCGGCTTGGTCGAGCTTGGCGCCCGCGGCGCGTGCGACCTCGTCCGGCATCAACTCCGGCACGCGCTTCAAGACGACTTCACAACCCTCGACGGAGCGAGCGCCCTCGGCGATGGAGTTGGCCATCGTCTCGATATGGCCATAGGTGGAATAGTAGAGAACGAGAATCCGCGTCATCGTTGAGTTCCTCAGCTGTAAGTGCAGATGAAGAGCGCCGTGAACGCGCGCAGATAAAGGGTCGGAGCGGCAGAACAGTTTTTACTGGCCGGATAGAATGAGCGTGAACGACAAGTCGCGTCGCATCGGCTCGTGACCGCGAGACGGGGAAAGGTCTCGGATTAGGAGACCTAGAAGTGCTGATCGATGGCCTCGGCGAGAAAGTCGAGAAACACGCGGACCTTGCGTTGGAGATGCCGGTTCGTCGCGTAGACCGCAAAGACATGCCGTTTCGGGAAAACATGATCCGCCAGCACCGGTATGAGGGCCTTCTTCGCAATCAACGGTCTTGCGAGGAAAGAAGGCAAGGCGCCGATGCCTGATCCCGCGAGAATCATATCGCGCAGCATGATGCTGTTGTTGGCGGAAAGCTTCGCAGGGATGTCGATACTGATGCTCCCTTCAGGTCCTGCGAGTTGCCAGCTCCCCGGACTGTCGGCCAGGGTATAGGCAAGACAGTCGTGGCGATGGAGATCGTCGATGGTTCTTGGGGTTCCGCGCGCCGCCAGGTAGCTCGGCGCGGCGCAGATGATCTGCTCGACGTCTGCGAGTTTGCGTGCGACCAGCGACGAGTCGCTCAACGTGGAGCGGACGCGGATCGAGATGTCGAAGCCCGCCGCGACGACGTCGAGAAGGTGATCGTTGAGGGTCAGATCGATCTTGAGATCGGGATACGACGCCATGAAGCGAGGCAGGATCGGGGATAAGACGGTCAGCCCGAAGGAGAGAGGAGCGTTGATCCTCAAGCGACCCGATACGTGGTCGGTATCCGCCGAAATGGACCGCTCGAGTTCGTCGAGCTCGTCGAGCAGACGGCAGCATTCCTCGTAGTAGGCTCTTCCCGTTTCGGTCAGCCCCATTCGCCGGGTTGTTCGCTGAATCAGAATTGCACCGAGACGAGCCTCGAGCCAACGTATCTGCTTTCCGAGGCCGGCCGGCGATAGCGCAAGGTCTTCCGCAGCTCGGCTGAAGCTTCCCCGCTCAACCACACGCCTGAAGGAGCGCATCGCGCCAAGCTGATCCATTGTATTGCCCATAGTGGATTGCGACAGGGGTGGTTCGACGTGCCGGTGCACGACACGGCCACGGCCCCATTGCTGTTGGAACGCACGGGGACCGTTTTTGTCGAGCACTATAGATATATTTCAGATTTTTCGGCGACCTGCGAGCGTTCTGGCAAATCAGAGCCAGGGGCAGCGACAACTATTTCATAGGCACGCAATTCTGGGGCATCCGAAATGGCAATCACCTACGGCACATCCGGGTCCGATCGAATTTCCGGCGGCAGCGAAAACGATGAGATCTACGGCTACACCCCGGTCGGAGAGAAAATCGCATCCGATCTGTATCGTCCCGTCTTCGCGACTGCGCCAGTCGGTGACACGGGACGCCTCTTCGTCGGTTCGCAAGGGGGCGTCGTCAAGATCTACGACTTGAGCGATCCGCAGGCTGATCCTGAAACGTTTCTGGACCTGGGGGGTCTCGTCAACAACAACACCGAAGCGGGCCTCTTGGGCTTCGCCTTTCATCCTCAGTTCGCTCAGAACGGGAAATGCTACGTCAACTATACCACGCCGGATAGGCCAGATGGATCCGGCCGAGACCAGAT
>NZ_JBFUKD010000135.1:0-7436 GCF_056401005.1 Microvirga sp. P4_G7
GCAGCGAGGATGCGCTCCATCGTGCAGGTCCCGGTGACGCCGGCGATTACGAGACCGGCGCCGACCAATGCGGACAAGGTATAAAGAGCGGGCGCAATCAACGCGCCTGAGAGGATGCCCAGGAGGACGAGCGAGCCGGCGGCGATCTGCACCTGACGCTGCATGGCGATTGGCTCGCTACGGTCGGTCGAGACCGGAAGGCCGGCATTCTTCCAGGCCTCGATCCCGCCCTCGAGGACGTATCCGCCATCGGGCGCGGCCGCGGCGAGCCTCTCCGCGTGGATCGTCGTGCGATTGCCCGATCGGCAATGGAAGATCACTGGATAATCGTCAGTCTTCGATACCGTCAGTTCCAGCTTTGAGAGTGGGTGAAGACGTGCGCCCGGAATGTGCTCTCGAGCGAATTCGTCCGGTTCCCGGACGTCGATGACAATGGCACCCTGATCGATCAGATCTTTCGCCTGGATCGGCGAGATATTGGGGAGCGGCATGGCAGTGCCTTTCACGATGGAGGAGCCGCTCAGGCGCGGCAATATAGACGATGGAGTTCGGCCATCAGCTGATGAATGCGCGGGTCGGAGATGCGGTACCACAAAGTCTGACCCTGACGCCGGAACGTGACGATACCGTCCACGCGCATTCTGGCGAGGTGCTGGGAAAGTGCCGACGGGCTCAATGCGACAGTACGCGCCAACGCATGCACGGCAGCCTCGCCGCAATCGGCCAACGCACACAGGATCATCAGACGGCGCTCATTGCCAAGCACGCGCAGGGTTCGCGCCACGCCGCTGGCGGACGCTCCAGACATACCCAACTGAGCCAAAGGCAGCGACACCCGAACTCCCTGCAATCGAGGTTAGTTTAGAAGGCGCTAATATAACTGAAATTTGCAAGTGAAACGTAAAGACCACGGCGGGCGTGCGGCGGGCTAAAGAAGCGCGTACTGCTCATTCACGTCTCGCCTTTGCTCTCACCCTTGTCCTTGTCATTGTCATTGCGGTCGGGAACGGGTCGGATGGCCGTGGCCGAAATATTCCTACGACAGCGCTGTCTGGGTTCTCAGACTGGCTGGCGACCTTGTGACTTGCTGGTCCGGCGCGTCGCTCCAGAATGTTCCTAGGCTTCTACTTGTCAGAAGGGTGACGCTATGAAACGCCCGCTTTTCGCAATCGCAGCAACGCTGCTCTCCGGCGCCGCAATGGCTCATCACGGCTGGGGAAGCTACGACGTCTCCAAGGTCTTTGTGATCAGGGCGCCCGTCGAAATGCTGCAATGGACCAATCCTCACGCACACGTGATGCTCAAGAACGATGGAGCGATGTGGGAAGCGACGCTCGCGCCGCTCTTTCGCATGCAGGCGCGCGGATTGTCCGAAGAGATGCTCAAGCCAGGGACGGCGATCGAGATCGAGGGCTATCCGTCCACGCGCAACGAACACGAGATGCGCGCCGAGCGGATCATCGTCGCCGGCAAAACCTACGAACTGCGCTGAGGCGAGGCGATGGAAACGGACATCATATCGGGCGCAATGTCAGCCTTCGAACATTCCGCGCTCGGTCGTGCAGCTCGAAGTACCACTTGGCTCTATCCGCTCGCCAATCTGGTCCACGTGCTGGGTGCCGCGCTTCTCGTCGGTGCGATCGTCGCATTCGACGTCCAGGTCCTTCGTCGCCGACACGAGGACCGGATTGTCTACCGCGCGACCATTCCCATCGCAGCGCTCGGCCTCGTCCTGCAGATCGCGTCGGGGATCGTGCTTTTGTCGGCGGAGGCGTCGACGATCATTCTCAATCCGGCTTTTCTGTTCAAGCTCGCCTGGATCCTCATCGGCCTCGCGAACGTCGCCCTGTTCTACGCGCTGTTCGGCTCGACGCTGCGCCATGAACGGCCATTGAAAGGGGCGCGTCCCCTGGCGGCTGTCTCGCTCGTCGCATGGATCGCAGTTCTGCTCAGCGGTCGCGCGATCGCTTATCTTTGATTGTTGCCTATTGGCCCATGCGTGCTTCGCTGCCCTCGCCGAGGCGGGTCGCGAAATAGCCGACGGTCTGCGAATAGACGGTCGACTTGTTCCACTGGCGCAAGGCCTCGAAATTGGGCGCGCCGGGCGACCAATCGGCACCTCGCTGCCACCCGTGACCCTTCAGATAATTGGCCGTCGAGGCAAGAACATCGGCCGGGCTGCGCAGGAGATCCGCCCGCCCGTCGCCATCGAAATCGACGGCGTATTTGACATATGAAGACGGCATGAATTGCGTCTGCCCCAGTTCGCCGGCCCAAGCGCCACGCATCTCGTTCGGAGATAGATCGCCGTGCTGAACAATGCGAAGCGCATCAAAGAGCTGAGCCTGGAACATGTCCGTGCGACGGCAATCGAATGCGAGACTTGCCACCGAACGAATGGTCGAAAGGTTGCCCTTGGCGGCGCCGAAATCGCTTTCCAATCCCCAGATGGCGACCAGGATTTCCGGCGGCACGCCATAGCGGTCCTCGATCCGGGACAATGTGCCGGCGTGCTTTTTCAAGAGGTTTGCACCCATCTTGAGGCGATATGACGAGACCATTCGGCCCGAAAACTGTTCGAAGCTCTGTTTGAAAACGCCCTGTCCCCGGTCCTTGCGGATGACATTGGGATCAAAGGTGACACCGTTTAATCCGATGCGGATCGCCTCTGCAGATATGCCCTTTTCCGCAGCCTCGGCCCGGATATCGTCCAGCCACTTGTCGAAACCCGCAGGATCACGACAGGTGGCGGCCGAAGCGCCGCCAGCTCCTGCCAGAGTCCCAACGATCACCGCAATCCGCATCATGGCCCGCATCGTGATCTCCACCGTTTGTACCTCGAAACGAGGTAGCGCCGCTTTTTCCYATCTCAAGGGCGAAACCGACACGCTTCGACCGCGTTTTCATGTCAGGCCTTCCTATGAACGCGGAGTTGCATGCAATGGCCTGGCCTTTCCATCCTCGATCTTGCTCCATGGCGGCATTGGTTCTGTTGCTCGTGGCGTCGGACGCCTGGGCGCGCACGGAGCTGTCCGCGGYTAGCGGTTCGATCAAAGAAGGCATTTCCGTGGCGCTCGATCCGGCGAGCGGCGATACGCGCGTCGCTGGCCGAGCGGCACACAACGCCTGTTTCACGCTCGTCCTGCCGCAGGAATGGACGCTGACGACGGACGATGAGGGCGCCGCCATCCTGAAGGACGAGAGTTCGGCCGCCACGTTGAAGCTGGATACGCGCGCGGTCGCGGCCGGTAGTGGGCTTGACGATCTTGCAACCCGCGACGCCGATTTCTTGCGGCGCGACTACGAAGACCTGCTTGGCCGACCCGCGCAAGCGATCACATTGTCGTCGGTCGCCGCCGGCGCCAAACGCTGGTCTGCGACGTGGGTCGACATGAATCTCCCCTCCGCGTCGCATTCCCTAACGGTCGAAACCTTCATTGTGCCGCTGACCAGCGCTAGTGTCTTGGAGTTGACGCTCACCGATGTGCCCGGACGCGAAGCCTATGAGGCTTTGATGCGGGGGGCGCTCGGCGGGTTGAAGGTCGAAGCCCAATGCAGGGCTTAGGCGCGCCTCAAATGCGGATCACGAAGGACCGGCAATGGACGTCATCGTCTACCACAACCCACTTTGCGGGACGTCCCGCAACACGATCGGGCTCATCCGCAACGCGGGGATAGAACCGCACATCATCGAGTATCTCAAATCACCTCCCACGCGCCTGATGCTGCGCCAGCTGATCGCGCGCATGAGGATTTCCGTGCGGGAAGCGATCCGTCAAAAGGGGACGCCCTATGACGACCTCGGTCTGGGAGATCCTTTTCTCTCGGACGATCAATTGCTCGACGCCATGATCGCGCATCCGATCCTGATCGAACGACCGATTGTCGTCGCGCCGGGCGGCGTCAGGCTCTGCCGACCGTCGGAGGCGGTGTTGGACATCCTGACACTGCCGCAACAGGGCGAATTCCGGAAGGAAGACGGCGAACTGGTGATCGATGCGTCCGGCCGGAGAGCGGCGACGGCCTAGCTTTCAACGTGACGGAAGGCATGCGTCGCAGATAGCGACGATATGCCGATGGTCCGTGCCGCAGCAGCCACCCAGCACGTTGAGTTGGGTGAAACGCTCCCTCAGTGCACGGTAATGGCGGCCCAGTGCCGGCGGATCACCGATGTCCAGCGTGTCCGATTCATCGAGCTCGGCATGACTCTTCGACGAAGCGTTGGCGCGCAAACCTCGAATCCGATCGGTCCAACCTGTGCCGGACGACAGCACACTCTCGAAATGGCTCGGGTGCGCACAGTTGATCATGTAATAAGCCGGGAAAGCGCCCGTCGCCTGGTCTGTTTTCTCGATCGCCTCTTGCAGCGTTTCGCCTGAAGCAAGTTTTCCGTCGGTCTCGACCGTAAAGGAAATCGCGACGGGGAGACCGTGTCCCTTGGCGGCCTTGGCGATACCAATCGCTTCGGCGGCGTAGTTGATCGTGTATGCCGTCACCATGTCCGCATCCGCATCGGCGAAGGCCGCAATCTGGACCTGATGATAGCTTTCGGCCTCGGCGGCCGTCATCCGCCGATCGGGCCGGTAGCCGTCTCCACGCGGTCCTATGGCGCCGTCGATCAAAATCGGTGTCGTCTTGGCTTCGAATCGCTCTCGTAATCCCTGCGCCCAAATCACCGCATCGCGATTGAGATCAGCCAACGCCAAAGCGTCATATCCGATCTTGGCGCCCCAATCCGCATTCGCGCGCCAGGTCGGGGTGTCGAGGATGAAACCGACCTTCCGCTCGATTGCGGAGCGCAGATAGGGTTCGTAGTAGCGTTCGAGCCGCGCCCGCCCCTCGTTGTCGGAAAGAAGAGGGAAGGAGGCGAAGCACGGAAGCGTTAGACCTTCATGGAAGACGAGCGTCGTCTCGAGCCCGCCATCCGTCAGGAAGATGGTGTCGTCGGCGCGCTGGGGCAGGGGCCTGATCCGATTCATGCAAAAGCCCTCCTCCTGACTATCAGGACAAGTCTTTCGTCAGCCTAGCCTCGTATTTCGGACTTCATGGTCGGTCCGCCCTCGATCCTTGTCAACGCCCGCCCGCAACCACACCGTGCGCGGGACATCCCGGCGGGTTGTAGTGAAATAGTATTTCGGTTATCGCGTATCGCTCAGCAACGAGGTGCCCATGACCTTCATTCTCATCAATTCCAGTTACCCGATGAATGTGACGCAGATCGATTTCAAATCGGCCTTCACGGGCAAGGTCGTGACCAATACGCCGTTCTCGATCGTCCTGGATCAAGCCGATGGATCCCATGTGCGAATTCAGGGCAACGGCTTGAGCATGGACGCGAATGGGCGGCTTGTCGCAGGCACGATCACGCAGTTTCAGTTCGCAGAAGCCAACAACAACGTGGCGATCTACTTCAATATTGCCGATTTGGAGCTTCCGGCGGCCTCGTTTCAAAATCTCTGTTTGTCCGGAAGCAATGCGAGTGTCTTGAGCGTGCTGTTCGGTGGCAAGACGACGATCTCCGGCGGCCCCAAAGGCGATACGATCGTCGGTATGGGTGGCAACGACTACATTTACGCACAGGCCGGAAACGACAAGGTGTACGGGGATGCGGGGAACGACACGCTCACCGGTGGCTTGGGCAACGATACGCTCACAGGGGGCACCGGCCGGGATCAGTTCCTCTTCGATTCCAAACTTGGATCCAGGAACGTCGATCGTCTCGCCGACTTCAAGGTGAAGGACGACACGGTCTATCTCGATCACGAGATCTTCAAGGCGGCTTTCGCAGGTGAGTTTGCGAAGAAGATCAAATTGTCCGCCGAT
Organism: Microvirga sp. P4_G7; assembly: GCF_056401005.1. NCBI lineage: Bacteria > Pseudomonadati > Pseudomonadota > Alphaproteobacteria > Hyphomicrobiales > Methylobacteriaceae > Microvirga > Microvirga sp. P4_G7. Next base: position 5,824 of record NZ_JBFUKD010000135.1, read on the forward strand.
GCCTTTTGGACCGGCACGGCCGCACACGACGCGGACGATCGTATCATCTACGACAACGCCAAGGGCATTCTCTGGTACGATGTGGATGGAGACGGCGCCGCCGCGGCGGTCAAATTCGCGACGCTTGGCCGTAATCTCAAAATGACGGTGGCTGATTTCGTCATCGCGTAGCCGAGCATTCGCCGGCCCCGAATGCAAACAGGGCCTCGGCGGTCGATTTCTCAGATACCCGTTTCTCAGCTGTCCATTTTCAGGGCGGCGATGAACGCTTCCTGCGGGATTTCGACCTTGCCGAACTGCCGCATGCGCTTCTTGCCTTCCTTCTGCTTGTCGAGCAGCTTGCGCTTGCGCGAGGCGTCGCCGCCGTAGCACTTGGCGGTCACGTCCTTGCGGAGGGCTCGGATGGTCTCGCGAGCAATGATCTTGCCGCCRATGGCCGCTTGAACCGGGATCTGGAACATGTGCGGTGGAATAAGCTCCTTGAGCTTTTCGCACATGGCGCGACCACGACTGTCTGCCCGGTCACGGTGAACCAGCATCGAGAGCGCGTCGACAGGTTCGGCATTGACGAGAATCGACATTTTCACGAGGTCGCCCTCTCGGTAGTCCGAGATRTGATAGTCGAACGACGCGTAGCCTTTCGAGATAGACTTGAGGCGATCGTAGAAATCGAACACCACCTCGTTGAGCGGCAGGTCATACGTCACCATCGCGCGCTTGCCGACATAGTTGAGGTCGATCTGAACGCCGCGTCGGTCCTGGCACAGCTTGAGCACGGCGCCGAGGTAATCGTCGGGTGTCAGGATCGTGGCGCGGATCCACGGCTCTTCGATGGCCTCGATCTTCATGACGTCCGGCATGTCCGCCGGATTGTGCAATTCCTTGATCGACCCATCGCGCATTTTGAGGTGGTAGACGACGCTCGGTGCGGTGGAAATGAGATCGAGATTGAACTCTCGTTCGAGGCGCTCCTGAATGATCTCGAGATGAAGCAACCCGAGGAAGCCGCACCGGAAGCCGAAGCCGAGCGCCGCCGAAGTCTCCATTTCGTAGGAGAAGCTCGCATCGTTGAGCCGCAACCGGCCCATGGCGGCACGCAAGTTTTCGAACTCGGCGGCATCGACCGGGAAGAGGCCGCAGAACACCACCGGCTGAACGGGTTTGAAGCCGGGCAATGCTTTGGCCGTGGGCTTGCGATCGTCCGTGATGGTATCGCCGACGCGGGTATCGGCGACTTCCTTGATCGAGCCTGTGAAGAAACCGACTTCGCCCGGGCCGAGCTGTCCCATGTCGCGCATCTTGGGCGAGAACACGCCGACACGATCGACGCCATAGGAGGCGTCCGTACCCATCATCTTGATGGTCATGCCCTTCTTGAGCACGCCATCGATGATGCGCACCAGCACCACGACGCCGAGATAGGCGTCGTACCAGCTGTCCACGAGAAGAGCCTTGAGCGGCGCCGCTTCGTCGCCGGAGGGAGGCGGCAACCGCTTCACGATGGCTTCGAGGACGCCGTCTATGTTCAGGCCCGTCTTCGCCGACACTGGAATGGCTTCCGAGGCGTCGATGCCGATCACCTCCTCGATCTGCTCCTTGATCCGGTCCGGATC
>NZ_JBFUKD010000136.1:0-7427 GCF_056401005.1 Microvirga sp. P4_G7
GGCATGAAGGACGACACCGTCTATCAGATGACGAAATCGATCTATGAGAGCCTGCCCGACCTGACGGCGGCGCACGCGGCAGCGCGCGAGATCAAGCTCGAGAACGCCCTTTCCGGAATGCCCATTCCCATGCACCCGGGCGCAGAGCGCTATCTGAAAGAAAAAGGCGTCACGAAGTAGCGAACGCGGACCACACGTCAGATCACTTCAAGCCGGGGCGGGTTTCCGACCCCGGCTTTTGCATCGAACGCGTATCGAATCCAGAAGGACCAGTCGGATGAGCCATGGCATGAACGCGCCGGAGATCGCAGAGCTCGAAGCGCCTGCCGAAAACCCGGAACACGGCCTGCCCGAGAACTTCGGTGAGGGTCTGCTCGGACGGGTGCTGTTCTGGATTGCCGTATCGTTCTCGATTTTTCAGGTCGTCACGTCGTTCGGTATTCCGCTCGATATTCCTCTCGTCGGCAGCGTCACGGCAATCCATCTTCTCCTCATGACACTCGTGATCTGGGCGGCGTGGCTCGGCGTCGAGCGGATGCGCGGGCGCTCGATCACCAACGGCGTGATGGCCTGGCTCGCCGTCGCACTTGCGTTCGGACTCATCGTCAAATTCGGTGGAAGTTTGCCAAGCCAAGTCGTTCGCGCGCTGCATGTCGGCTTCTTGTGCCTCGTCGCCGGCGCGATGATCGCCAATCATCGGGCGACCAATTCGACATCGCGCTTCATCGGGTGGGCCATTGGCCTCGCAGGCTTTGCCGTCGGCCTTTATCAATGGGCGCTCTACAACGATCTCGTTGTGCGGGCCGGAGAGCTGACCGGATCCGATCTCGTCGTCGGCATCACCGCGCTCGTGCTTCTGATCTTTCTGGTCTATCGCGTCATGGGCCCGGCGCTTCCGATCGTCGCCAGCTTGTTCCTGGCCTATTGTCTCCTCGGCCACCTTCTGCCTGCACCGCTCGATCATCGCGGATACACCCTGGAGCAAGTGATCGAGCACATGTCCTTCGGCACGGAAGGAATTTATGCGGTCCCGACACTCGTCTCGGCGACATACATCTTTCTCTTCATCCTGTTCGGCGCTTTCATGGAGAAGGCGGGCGTCATCGATTTCTTCAACGACATCTCGATGGCGGTGTTCGGCGAMAAGCTCGGAGGGCCGGGCAAGGTCTGCGTCGCTTCGTCAGCGTTGATGGGTACCGTGTCCGGTTCCGGTGTCGCCAATGTGGTCGCCTCAGGTCAGTTCACCATTCCGCTGATGAAGCGTTTCGGTTTTCCCGCGGCATTCGCGGGCGGCGTCGAGGCGACGTCTTCCATGGGCGGACAGATCATGCCGCCGGTGATGGGCGCCGTCGCGTTCATCATGGCCGAGACCATCGATGTTCCTTACGCCAAGATCGTTGAAGCGGCGATCATTCCGGCAATTCTCTACTTCGCCGCGTGCTATCTCGCGGTCCATCTCGAAGCCGGCAAGCTCAATCTGCGAGGTCTTGCCAAGGATCAGTTGCCAAGCGCGTGGGCGGAACTGAAGAGGAATTGGTTTCTGATCACGCCGCTCGCCGTCCTCGTCTATCTCTTGTTCACGGGCTATACGCCGCTATTCGCAGGTGCCGTCGGCTTGTCGTTGACCGTCGCTTTGATTCTCGGCGTCGCCATCGCGGCCGGCCTCGCCCTGCCGGCGCTGCGCGTCGCCTTCTGGATCGCACTGGCGCTGATCTCGGCGGCATCTCTCGCGGCAAGCGTGACGCTCGTCGTGGTCGTCGTCGCGGTTCTCTCCGTGTGGAACGCATTCTCGGGCCGCGGGCGCACGACGCTGCAGGTGTGCGTCGACGCCATGGCGGACGGAGCGCGTCAGGCGTTGCCGGTTGGTCTCGCCTGCGCCGTTGTCGGCATCGTCATCGGCACGATGACATTGACCGGACTAGGCACCATCGTCGGCACCTGGATGATTTCGATCGGCAAGGACAATCTCTTCCTCGCGCTTGTCCTGACCATGGTGTTCAGCCTCATTCTCGGCATGGGCATTCCGACCATTCCCAACTACATCATCACCTCTTCGCTCGCCGCGCCGATCTTGCTGAAGCTCGACGTGCCGCTGATCGTGTCGCACATGTTCGTGTTCTACTTCGGCATCATGGCCGACCTCACGCCGCCCGTCGCACTCGCGGCATTCGCGGCCGCACCAATGGCGAAGGAATCGGGGCTGAAGATCGGCGTGCAAGCGGTGCGCATCGCTCTACCCGGCTTCGTCATTCCGTACATGGCGGTTTACGATCCGGCGCTGATGCTGCAGCCCGTGCCGGGCCTCGAAGGCGCGAGCTACTGGATCGCCGTCGTCTACATCGTGATCAAGGCCTGTCTTGCCGTGGGCCTCTGGGGCGTCGCCGCAGTCGGCTACTTCCGGACGCCCATTCGCTGGTGGGAACGGCTCTGGGCAGCCTGCGCCGCGCTGCTGCTGGTGCTCGCCATTCCTCTCACGGACGAGTTTGGATTCGTCCTCTCCGCGGCGTTCATCGGCTACCATCTCTGGCGTACGCATCAGGCTCCGGCGTCGTTCGCGAGCCGATGATCTGTCTTCTCGCCGGGTCGACGATCGCGCCCCTGATGGCGGGCGCGATCACGCTGGCCTGGACCCATTCGGTCGAGAAGATTCTTTGGGAGGAAGATTGGCGGCAAGGACCCGCGGGGCTCGAACTCGTCGAGGCGCGCGTGCGGGGATCGGGAGCCGGCATGGAGCCGCCGTCGGGCGCACAATATGCAGACGGGGTCTGGCGTTGGCGACCGAGCGTGCCGCCGCAACACGAGGTCGTCTTGCGCCGTTCGGGCGCCACCGCGGATTGGCAGATCTGCATCGCCGGGCAGTGCCGCCCGATGGCGGGCTACGTTCCGCCCGACGCTGATCCCGTCGTCATGAAAACGTGCGATTGAAAGACGGCGATCGCCTCAGGCGTGCTCGGTCAACGGCTCGATCTTGACGCAATGGCGCCAGAGCACGACGAGGGCATAGGCCGCGATGAGGCTGAACAGGCCCATCAGGATATATCCGAACGTCGCGCCGAGATCGAACAGGCCCGCGAGCGCCCAGCCGCCGGACAAGGCGACGGCGAATACCTCCGTGCCGATCAGGATCATGATGCTGACCACGGTCAGGACGTTGCGCCAGTTGATGCGGGTCGGCTTGGCCAAGTCGAAACTCCGTTTTTCCGGGGTTAGGACCTACCGAGATTCCGGTGCGGGGGCAAGTCCTGCGAAGAAATCGGCAAGTCCTGCGAAGAAGGCGGGCCCTTTGCCCTAGCTAGCGACACCGGCGTTCATCAGGCCGAACAGKAGGCCGAGGCCGAGCACGAGCACGAAAGCCGCGGCCAAAAGCTCGATGCCGGCCATCGCCGCGGCGCCGCCGATACCACGCCCGCCGGCGATCCGAAGCGCCAGCGATTTAGCGAAAACCGCGAGGGCGGCGATCAAACCCGTCGTGAGAGCAGTCCCCAGGGCCATGGCGAAGGTCGAGGCAATGCCGGCGAGAAAGAGCCCCTGCGACATGGCGAACACCAGAACCACCAGCGCTCCGGCACAGGGGCGGATCCCGGCGGCGAGGGCGACGCCGGCCATCTCACGCCATTTCGTGAGGCGATCGAAGGCTTCGGGCGGGGGCAGATGCACATGGTCGCAGGTCTCGTCCTGGACGGCGAGGGGGTCTCGCGCCAGCGCCAGGATGCCGAGAAGTTTCCCCGATTTGCGCCAGGTGATCAGCGCGCCCATCAACGCGACGACGGCGAAACTCGCCATTTCGACCTGCGAGGTCAGGGCATTCATGGTCGCGGCGGTGGCGCGCAGGACAAAGGCGATGATGCCGACGATGAGAATGGCGACGAACGCCTGAATCAGGGCGGCGGCGAGGCTCAAGCCAAACCCTTTGCGCAGCGCCTTCTCGTCGGCGATCAGGTAGGCCGAAATCACCGCCTTGCCATGACCTGGGCCGGCGGCATGAAACACGCCGTAGGCGAAGCCGATGAGAAGCAGCGACCCGAGGGCCGCGCCATTGTCCTTCAATTCGCGTACGGACGCCTGCAGGCTCTTATAGAAGCTCGCCTGTACGGCAAGAATCTGCGCGCCGAAGGCGCCGGAGGGGGCCGCTTCGCGGACGCCCATGCCGAACGGGTTCTTGACGGGCGTGGGCGAGGCGGGCGCGAAGGCGGCGACGATCAGAGCGAGGACGGCCGCTACCAGGATTGTCGCCGCGGCAGCGAGCGCGATCCGCTGCCAGAGGCGGCCCTTTGCGGGCTCCGACGCGGCGAGGGGTTCTGCCGTCACGGACATGCGATGATCGCCCGGTTGGCGTATTGCGTTCCGAAACTCGCAGCCGCCGGGTTCTCGAAGAAGCTCTCCGTCAGCGCCTGCTGAGCACCCATGTCGAGGTTCTTGGCGCGCGTCACGGTGATCGAGCAACCAGGAGGATTGCCCACCATCTTGATGGCGTCCTTGTCGTTCTGGATCTCGAAATAGACGAAGAACGAGGGATCGTTGATCTCGACCGAGATCGCGCCGCCGCCCGCCACCGGTGTCTTCAGCGGCAGAAAGAACGACAGAATGATCTTCTCGCCCTCGAAGACCATGCCATAATCGCGCGGGACGTCGAAGCGCTGCTTCTTTCCGTTCGATTTCAGCATCGTGAAATAGTCGAACTCGACAAGCGATTCGGTATTTTCCTTGGCGAGGTCCTTCAACTCGTCGGGCGTCAGCTTGCCATCGCTGTTTTTGTCGAGGCCTTGCGTGACGTAAGACGAATAGGCTTCGTCGAAAGCCCAGGTGTGTCGGACGCCCGTCGCTTTTCCATCGACGAAGACAATGTCGGCCTTCGCCGTCACCCAGACGTGGGGATGGGCAGAAGCTGGTGTCGCGAGGCCGGCCAACACGGCCATCAGAACGATTTTGAGACCAAGGCGAGGTTTCATGCGTTTATCTTGAATGGCAAGGCTTGCCGAAAAGGAGCGCAAGGCTTGTCGAAGGAGCCTTGCCGAAGAGGGGCTACGAACTCGCTTGGACCGCAATTCTAGGAGGCTTGCAAGTTTTCAAGCCTTGCAAGCGAAAGGAGGCCAAAGGGAGGCAGGGCGGTTGATTGACGCTGCCCCATTCATATGTCAGCATTACTGACATAAATAAAAGAACAACAAGACCGGACCACCGGCGGACTTTGAGGGCGCCAGAGGAGGAAACGGGCAATGACCGCAGGTCATGTAGCTCTCCGGGACGTATCGCTCGACGACAAGTACGATCTGACCAAGGACCGTGTCTTCGTGACAGGGACCCAGGCCATCGTGCGTCTGTTGCTGATGCAGCGTGAGCGGGATCGCCGCGCCGGGCTGAATACGGCCGGTTTCGTTTCTGGCTATCGCGGATCGCCGATCGCGGGGCTCGATCTCAATCTTTGGCGGGCAAGACGCTGGCTCAAGGACGAACAGATCGTCTTTCAGCCGGGCCTCAACGAAGAGCTCGCGGCGACCGCCGTTTGGGGTTCCCAGCAGGCGGAGCTGCACGGCGAAGGCAAATACGACGGCGTTTTCGGCATGTGGTACGGCAAGGGCCCGGGCGTCGATCGTTCCGGCGACGTCTTCCGCCACGCCAACATGGCCGGAACCTCCAAGCACGGCGGCGTACTCGCCCTGATGGGGGACGATCACACGGCGGAATCCTCCACCGTCGCGCACCAATCCGAATTCCACTTTCTCGACGTGATGATCCCGATCCTCAATCCGGCGGGTGTCCAGGAAATCCTCGATTATGGGCTCTACGGATATGCCATGAGCCGGTTCTGCGGCACGTGGGTCGCGTTCAAATGCGTGAAGGAGAACATCGAATCGACGGCGTCCGTCGATGGTTCTTTCGATCGTGTGAAGATCATCATGCCCGATGATTTCATGATGCCGCCTGGCGGCCTCAACATCCGCACCCGGGACGCCGTGCTCGATCAGGAGGCGCGGCTGCAGGATTACAAGCGCGACGCGATGATCGCCTTCGTGCGCGCCAACAATCTCAACCGCATCATTCTCTCGGGCGGACGCACGCCGAAAATCGGCGTCATCACTGTCGGCAAATCGTATCTCGATGTCCGCCAAGCCATGGACGAGCTCGGTCTCGACGAGGTCAAGGCCAACGACATGGGGCTGCGGTTGTACAAGATCGCCTGCCCTTGGCCGATCTCGCAGCGCGAATTGCTCGCCTTCGCCGAAGGCCTCGACATGATCATCGTCGTCGAGGAAAAGCGTTCGCTGATCGAAGTGCAGGTCCGCGAAGAGCTTTACGGCAGCGCCAACCAGCCGATCTGCATCGGCAAGAAGGACGAGAGCGGCAGCTGGCTGTTTCCGGTCAAGGGTTCGCTCGATCCGAACGACATCGCCATCGTCATCGGCGAGCGTCTTCTCAAGTACTACCGCAACGACGATCTCGCCGGTCGCGTCGCGCGACTGAAGGAGGCGCAGGCAGTTCTTGCCGCGACGAGCGACATCGCGACGCGCACGCCGCATTTCTGCTCCGGCTGCCCGCACAACACTTCGACCAAAGTGCCGGAGGGCATGCGCGCCTATGCGGGCATCGGCTGCCACTACATGGTGCAGTGGATGGACCGCGCCACCGAGGGCTTCACGCAAATGGGCGGCGAAGGCGCGAACTGGGTCGGCGAGGCGCCGTTCTCGACGCGTGACCACGTTTTCCAGAACCTCGGCGATGGCACCTACAACCATTCCGGCGTCCTGGCATTGCGTTGGGCGATCGATACCAAAACGAACATGACCTACAAGATCCTGTTCAACGACGCGGTCGCCATGACGGGCGGACAGCCGCACGAGGGCGGATTGACGGTCGATCAGGTCGCGCGCCAGGTACGTGAAGAAGGCGTCTCCCGCATCGCGCTCGTTTCCGACGAACCGGACAAGTATCCGAAGACGACGCAATGGCCGTCCGGGACCACGTTCCACCACAGGGACGATCTCGAAGCGGTGCAGCGCGAACTCGCCACGATTCCCGGCGTCACGGTCATGATCTACGATCAGACCTGTGCCGCGGAAAAGCGTCGTCGCCGCAAACGCGGCGAATATCCGGATCCCGATAAGCGGGTCATCATCAATGATCTGGTTTGCGAGGCCTGCGGCGATTGTTCTGTGCAATCGAACTGCGTCGCGGTGCAGCCTGTCGAGACCGAGTTCGGGCGCAAGCGCCAGATCGATCAATCCAACTGCAACAAAGATTTCTCCTGCGTCAAAGGCTTCTGCCCGTCCTTCGTGACCGTGCATGGCGCCAAGATGAAGAAGGCTTTGCCCGCGACCGGCGTCACCGACGGCATCGACTTGAAGCCGCTGCCGGATCCGGTCATCCCGCCGATCGATCTCACCTTCAACGTCATCGTGACGGGCGTCGGCGGAACGGGTGTCGTCACC
>NZ_JBFUKD010000137.1:0-7413 GCF_056401005.1 Microvirga sp. P4_G7
CGGCCCGAACCGACCGTCGGAGTGAACCACTCGACTGTCCGGCGCGGTGCGCTACGCGGCGGAGTAGGAATAGATGAGCGCATCCCGCTCACTCAAGCGGCGCTCCAATTGGACGATCTCCGACCTAATCGCCGCCATCACAAAGGCCTGATGTTCGTCATCCATTCGGTGCGTAATGCTCGTGACGCTGATCGACGCGAAAGGCTGGCGCGAGCGATCGTGGACGGCCGCGGACAAGGTCGTCACGCCAAGACGCGGGATCGCACGAACCACATGCCCGCGCCTGCGTGCGTCGGCAACCTCCCCTTTCACTTGTTCGAGGGTCTTGTCATGATCGGCGTAAAGATCGGCATTACTTTCGATGACGCCATCCGCATCCTTCTCACGCAGCGACGCGAGGATCGCGAGACTACCGGCGCCGACGCCCATGGGTCGCCGCAGGCCGACATCTGTAACGAAAGCCTTCACCGGGAACGAGCCTGTCGCGCGATCCAGGCACACCATGTCGAGGCCGCTTCGTTTTGAGAAGAACACCGTGTCGCCGGTCTCGTCTGCGATGCGAGCCGTCACTGGCTTGTATAAATCCTGAAAGTCGAAACGCGGCGCTGCCGTGAGACCGAGATCGTAAATGACCGGCCCGAGAAAATAGCGGCGATTGCTTCTCTGTTGCAGAACGAGACCCGACTCGAGCAGCGCCTTCAAGATGCGGTGTGCCGTCGACGGCTCGAGTCCGGTCGCTGTCGCGACATCGGACATTCCGGCTCCGCTCTGATTTCTGGCAGCCAAACATTTGAGGACGAGGATGGTTCGATCGATGCTCTGCGTCCCGCTCATAAAAAATGCTCCAAATATCCATATTATGGATTGTGACGCATTTTTTCTTCCTGTCAATCTTGACGTCATCTGATTTTAACGCAGTAATCAGGGCGTCAACGTAACGTAACTATCCATATTGTGGATAGTCGATCGAAAGAATAATCGATGCTCACAACGACCCCGTCCCGCGTTTCCGCAGGAACCCGTTTCCGTCAGGCGCTGGCCGAAGAATCGCCACTCCAGATCGTCGGAACGATCAACGCGTACACAGCTTTGATGGCGAAGCAGGCGGGCTATCGTGCGATCTATCTCGCCGGCGCCGGCGTCGCCAACGCGTCGCATGGTCTGCCCGATCTCGGCATCACGACGATCAACGATGTGCTAACCGATCTTCGGCGCATCTCGGACGCTTCCGACCTTCCGGTCCTCGTCGATGTCGACACGGGCTTCGGCGGCGCGTTCTCGATCGCACGGCTCGTCCGCGGCCTCATCAAGGATGGCGCGGGCRCCATGCATATGGAGGATCAAGTTGCCCTGAAGCGCTGCGGGCATCGTCCGGGCAAGGAAATCGTCGGCAAGCAGGAAATGATCGATCGCATCAAGGCCGCCGCCGATGCTCGCTACGACGAGGATTTCGTCATCGTGGCGAGAACCGATGCCTTGGCGATCGAGGGTCTGGACGGCGCCATAGAACGTGCGGAAGCCTACATGGAAGCCGGCGCGGACATGATCTTCGCGGAAGCCTTTACCGAGCTGGCTCAGTATCGCCGTCTGGCGGATACGCTGAACCGGCCGCATTCGGTGCTTGCAAACATCACCGAGTTCTCGAAGACGCCRAATTTTACGCTTGACGAACTGCGCGAAGCTGGCGTGTCCGCAGCGCTCTATCCCCTCTCGGCGGCGCGCGCCATGAATGCTGCCGCACTCAACGTCTACAACACCATCCGCAAGGAAAAGACTCAGAAGAGCGTCCTTGGCACGATGCAGACCCGAGAGGAGCTCTACGGCTTCCTCGACTATCACGCCTACGAAAAKAAGATCGACGAGCTTTTCGCCAATCAAAAGGCCAAATGAACTTTCACACTCGGGAGGAAACGAATGAACGCCAAGAGACTTGCTCGCCTCGCCGTCGCCGCTTTTGCGGCGGCGACACTCCAGATCGGATCAGGGTGGGCGCAAACCTACCCGCAGCAGCCGATCCGCTTCGTCGTGCCGTTTTCCAGCGGCGGCGGCACGGATGTGGTTGCCCGAATCTATGCCGATGAATTGACGAAATCGCTGGGACAACCGGTGCTTGTCGACAACCGTCCAGGCGCAGAGGGAATCGTCGGGACCAGTGCTGCCGCCGCCGCAGCGCCCGACGGCTACACGATTCTGCTCGTCCTTCAGGCGACCATGGCGCTCAATCCGAGCTTGTATAAAGCGACGAACTACGATCCGGCGAAGGACTTCACCCCCATCGCGCGGATCTCGGAGGCCCCCTACGTAGTGGTGGTCCATCCCTCGCTCGGCGTGAAATCCCTCGATGAACTCGCCAAGAAAGCAAAAGCCGAGCCGAGCAAGATCAACTACGCGAGCGGAGCATCGGCTGCGTTCCTCGCCTCGGAACTCCTGCAGAAGACGATGGACGTCAAGTTCAGTCACATTCCGTATAAGGGTTCGGGGCCGGCCATCACCGATCTCCTGAGCGGCCGCGTCGGCCTGATGCTCAGCAGCCCGGTGTCGGTGTTGCCGCACATCAAGAGCGGAAAGCTCGTTCCGCTCGCTGTCACGGGACTGCAGCGCTCGCCCTCCTTGCCCGAAATTCCGACTGTCGCCGAACTTGGATATCCGGGTTTCGATGTGGTGGGATGGTACGGCGTCTCCGCGCCACGCGGCACGCCAGCGCCGATTGCAGCGAAGCTGGCAGAGGCTTTCGCCGCCGCAGCCGGCAAACCCGAAGTGCGGGCCAGTCTCGAACGCGCCGGTGTCGATCCGGCGTCGAGCACGCCGCAGCAGTTCTCCAACTATATCGGCAGCGAACTCGAACGTTGGACCGGTCTGATCAAAGAGGCTGGAATCCAACCGCAATAGTACCACGACGAATCGAGCGCGCCGCCGCCTCGCGGCCGCTCACACGCCCTCGTTTCAGGATGAACATCATGCCCCATATGTGGATTGAAAGCTCGGCCAACATCGCCCACGAGCCGGAAATCAAGTCGCTCAAACAACAGGTCTACACAGCCGCTCTCGCAACGGGAATCTTTCCGATCGCCGGGATTCGTGTCCGCCACACGATCATCGAGGACTACATCGTCGGCGATGATCACCCCGACAACGCCTTCGTCCACGTGGTCGTTCGCCTCGGCATCGGCCGCGACGAGGCGACGAAACGGACAGCTGCGGAAAGCATGTTCGCGGCGATACAGGCGCATCTCGAGCCGCTGAGCGGACGCAACCCCTTGGCGGTAGCGTTCGAAATCCAGGAAATGCACCCGGAGTTGAACTTCAAGTTCAACAATCTCCGCGACTACATCGCAAAGCGCCAGTCGGCTGCTTGAGACGGGAGCGGATTCAGCGAGGTGATTGAGTCATGAAAGTAAGCAAAGATCTCGCGTCCGGATTGATGTTCGCCTGCATCGGCTTGGGCACCCTGGCCATTGCGAGCGCATATCCATTCGGATCCGCCTTGAATATGGGACCCGGATATTTCCCGATGATCGTCGGCGGCTTGATTCTGCTCTTCGGTTGTCTGGTATCGATCCAGGCCATTCGCTCGGAGAAATCCGAGCTTGTCGAGCGTCTCAACCTGCGCGCGCTCGTGCTCATCGTTGCCGCGATCTTGAGCTTCGCATTGCTGATCGAGCGGGCTGGTCTGATCGTCGCTGTGTCCGCGCTCATCCTTCTGGGCTGGTATGCCAATCCCCATCGTGAGATCCGCACCCTGCCCTTTCTCCTCGGCATCGGGATCGCCGTTCCCGTCCTCATCTTCCGCTTCGGCCTGAACATGCCGATCAAACTTTGGATGCTGTGATGCTCGATGGTCTCATTCTCGGCTTTCAGGTCGCATTCACGTTCAGCAACCTGGCGTATTGCCTCCTTGGGGTCACGCTCGGCACGTTCATCGGCATGCTTCCGGGCGTCGGCCCGCTTGTGACGATCGCGGTGCTGCTTCCCTTTACATACGGCCTATCGCCGGAAGGGGCGCTCATCATGCTCGCCGGCATCTATTACGGCGCATCATATGGCGGTTCCTCGACGGCGATTCTCGTTAACCTTCCCGGCGAATCTTCGTCGGTCGTCACCTGCCTCGACGGATACGAGATGGCAAAGCAGGGACGCGCGGGTCCCGCCCTCGCCATCGCCGCAATCGGATCCTTCATCGCTGGGTGTATCGGTACTCTCGCGATCGCCCTGTTCGCACCGGCGCTGGGCGATGCGGCATTGCGCTTCGGCGCTGCTGAATACACCTCTCTCATGGTTCTAGCACTCGTCGCAACCGCCGTTCTCGTCCACGGATCGGTCCTCAAGGGCCTCACCATGGCGCTACTCGGCGTRCTGATCGGTTTTGCTGGCATGGACGTGAATTCCGGGCTGCCGCGTTTCACGTTCGGTCTGACGGAAATGATGGACGGCGTGGAGTTCGTCGTCGTTGCCGTCGGCATGTTTGCATTCGCGGAGATCGCCACCAATCTCGAACGGACTGAGAAAAGCGGCGCGACGACGACGAAGGTCGGCAAACTCATGTTGTCGAGAGAGGACATTCGTCAATCGACGATGCCGATCCTGCGTGGCACTGGAATCGGCATGTTCTTCGGGATCCTGCCTGGCGCGGGCACCACCATCAGCTCCTTCGTTTCCTATATCGTCGAGAAACGAATTGCCAAGGACCCGTCGCGCTTCGGAAAGGGCGCCATCGAGGGTGTTGCGGCGCCGGAGGCCGCGAACAACGCGGCGGCGCAGACGTCGTTCATCCCGACTCTCACCCTCGGCGTTCCGGGAAGCGCGACCATGGCGTTGATGCTCGGCGCGCTCATGATCCAGGGGATCACGCCAGGCCCGAACGTCATCACCGAACGGCCCACTCTGTTCTGGGGGCTGATCGTCAGCATGTGGCTCGGCAATCTGCTCCTCCTGATCCTCAATCTCCCGCTCATCCGGCTTTGGACATCGCTGCTCAAGGTGCCCTATTCCTGGCTCTATCCATTGATCCTGGTGCTCTCCTGCTTCGGCATCTACTCGCTCAACAACAGCGCTTTCGATGTGGTGCTGGGTGCGTTGTTCGGTGTGTTCGGCTACATCGCCGTCAAGCTCGATTGCGCGCCGGCGCCGTTCATTCTCGGCCTCGTGCTCGGTCCGATGCTTGAAGAGAACATCAGGCGAGCGCTCCTGATTTCCCACGGCGACCCGAGCACGTTCATCACGAGTCCCATCAGCGCGACTTTCCTGATCTTGGCCGCACTCCTTTTGGTTCTCCTCGCCATCCCGGCTGCGCGGCGAAGGAAGGACTCGATCGACCTCGAAGCCGCATGAAACACCGGCCGGCGAGCGCAAAAGTCTCGCCGGTCTTGCCCCACTCTCAATTATGGGTGTCCCCATGAGCCCTGACGAAAGACTTCGCCGCCTGCGCGGCTCGATCCCGCCTGTCCTGACACCGTTCAAGAACGATGCCGTCGACTATGACGCTTATGCCGATCTCGTGGAGGCACAGATTGTCGGTGGCTCACACGGCATTCTCGTCAATGGCACCACGGCCGAGCCGTCGACGCTGACGACCGACGAGCGAAACCGATTGGTCCAGATCGCAATAGAAGTCGCGCGCGGCCGCGTCCCTGTCGTCGCGGCGACCGGATCRCAATCCCTAGAAGAGAGCCGCGTTCTCACGCGCTCGGCCGCTGAAGCAGGCGCCGATGCACTGTTGATCGTGACGCCATACTACATCCGTCCACCGCAACGGGGATTGATCGCCTATTACATGGCGACGGTCGATGGTCTCGACGTGCCGTGGATGGTCTATCACATCCCAGGGCGGACCGCCGTGTCCGTCACGATCGATACGCTCGCGGAGATGAAGGATCGCTCGCCCCATTTCGTCGGGATGAAGCATGCGGTGAACGATCTCGGGTTTGTGACCGAGGCGCTTCATCGCCTCGGTAACGATTTCCGGATCTTCGTCGGGCTGGAGGAACTAAGCTTTCCGATGATGGCCATCGGCGCATGCGGGCTCATGAACGCCGTCGGTAATCTGCAACCGCGCGTTCTCGCGGACATGTGCGAAGCGGTCTGGCGGAACGACCTTGCCGGGGCGAAGGCACTTCACGACAGGCTTCTGGAAATCAACCAGGCGGTGTTCTTCGACACCAACCCGATCCCCGTCAAATACATGGCGAAGCGCCTCGGCCTACTCGCCCGCAACGAGCACCGCCTTCCCATGGTTCCCGCGACGAGAGAGCTTGAACAGAGGCTCGACCGCGTTCTTTCCGCCGCCGGCTTTTTAAAGTGAGGTCTTCAATGCGTCTGTTGAGTTTCCACGCGGCGGGACGAGACCGCTTTGGCGCAGTCGTCCAAGAAGGCGTGCTCGATCTATCCCAGCGAACCTCATTCTCGGGTGTCCGTGACCTGATCGCTCGCGAGGGCGCGGGTGAAGTCGAACGTCTTTGCCGGACAGCAAAACCGGATTTCCGTCTCGACGAGATCACATTCCATATCCCCGTGACTGATCCCGACAAGATCATCTGTGTCGGCGTGAACTATCCCGATCGGAACGCCGAGTACAAGGACGGCTCGGAGCTTCCCCGTTTCCCGAGTCTGTTTTTACGCACGCGCGGCTCATTCGTGGGCCACGGCCAGCCGATCGTCCTGCCGCCGGAATCGCCGCAACTCGATTATGAGGGCGAGCTCGTGATCGTCATCGGCAAGGGCGGGCGCCGCATCGCGCGTGAGCGGGCTCTCGACCACGTCTTTGGCCTCTCCATCTGCAACGAGGGGAGCGTGCGGGACTGGATGCGGCATGCGAAGTTCAACGTCACGCAGGGAAAGAACTTCCACGCCTCCGGCAGCATCGGCCCATGGATCGACGTGCTTGAGCCACGGTCGGATATGAATGACCTACGCCTTCGAACGTGGGTCAATGACGACCTCCGTCAGGAGGATACCGTCGGTCGCATGATCTTTCCGATCGACTATCTCATCCATTACATTTCCACATTCACGACCCTCCTGCCCGGAGACGTGATCGTCACTGGAACGCCGACAGGGTCCGGCGCCCGTTTCGACCCGCCGCGTTACCTCGTTGCGGGAGATCGCGTCCGCATCGAAATTGACGGGATTGGGCGTCTCGAGAACACCGTCGCGGCGGAAAACTGAGAAGAGAGTCATGAAGATGGGAGCGAAAAAGGGCATCGACGTGACGCTGATCCCCGGCGACGGAATCGGACCGGAGATCACACAAGCGACAGTCGCAGTGTTGAGCGCCCTTGACGCACCCTTCGTTTGGGACGAGCAGCAGGCAGGCATGGCCGCGGTCGAGAGCGGGGGCGATCCACTTCCGGAGGAGACGCTGACAAGCATCCGCCGTCATCGCCTCGCGCTGAAGGGTCCGCTCATGACGCCGCCGGG
>NZ_JBFUKD010000138.1:0-7379 GCF_056401005.1 Microvirga sp. P4_G7
CTCCACGGGACCAGCACACCCATCGACTCGTGGTCGGGATCCTCGAACACTTGAAGGTCGAGCTTGACGCGCGCCGTTGCAACGTGAAGTGCCGTTCCCCGCTCGTTGGGCAGCAATCGGACAAGGATGTCCTTGCCCGTGGCAATCATCGGCGCGCTCAGTGTCAAATCGGACAATGCTCCAGCCGGCGGAAGCCAGCGGTTCTCACGTGTTGCGCAAACGTCGTGCGTCCGCAGATCGATGAAGGTCGATGCGATATTGGCACGATAATCATGATGAGAGATATTTGCCGTGACCAGGAAGTCCTCGGTGATGACGCACCAATACTCAAACCGTTTGTTGCGTCCCCATCCCTTCAAGTTGGCACGGTGCAGCGGCTTGCGACTCCATCCAATGGCAGCCGGGTTTAGGCGACCATTGGAGAGACACATGTCGACCGGTTCGGTGATTTCGCGCTCGGTTCGCATGCCGTCATCCCTTCGTGGCGCCATCGGCGAGCCCCTTGATCAGCCATTTTTGAACGAGCAAAGCAAACACGACGACAGGAAGCACGGTCAGCGTGCCGACAGCGGTGAGAGCCCCCCAGTTCGCACCGTTGACCGTGTCCCCGGCGATGCCCGCAATTGCGACAGGAATCGTTGTTGCATCCCGGTTGGTGAGCACGAGCGCGAACAGCAGTTCTTCCCACGCCAGGATGATGCTGAAGATCAGTGTCGACAGGATCCCGGGCAATGAAATCGGCACGATGATCCGAAAGAAGGCGCCGAACCGCGTGCACCCGTCGAGCATGGCGGATTCTTCCAGCTCGGGGGGAAGCGCTTTGAAGAAGCCGCGCATCAGCCACATCACGTACGGGATGAGGAACGTGCAATAAGCAAGGATCAGGGTGATGTGCTTGTCGGTCACGCCGAGGCTGCGCGCGACGAGAAACATCGGGACGGCCAGCGCAATTGGCGGAACACCCCGAGACAGGAGGATCAGCGCGCCGACGGTCGCAAGGCCGCGCAAGCGAATGCGCGCGAGTGCATACCCTGCCATCGATCCGGCAACGATCGAGATAAGGCCCGCACCGCACGCGACGATCACCGTATTGAGCATGCGGTTTGGAATATCGGCGTGCTGCAGATAGCTCGTATATGTCTCGATGGTCGGGGTAAAGAAGAGCGTCGGCGGGGTCGTAAAGATGTCTCTCGGCATCTTGAACGACGTCAGCACCATCCAGAAAATGGGGAACAGGAAGACGGCGCATGCAATGATGCCTCCCCAGATCCGCACATAGCGGCCGATCGGAAGTTTGCGGCGCCTGCGAGTCGGGACAGCAAATTCAGTCAATGCCTGTCCTCCAACTTCTTGGTTCCGAGGAGAAATATTCCGGTCAGCACCATGGTCAGAACGAGGATGATGACGGCCATCGCCGCTGATTCCGCGAACTTGAGCGATCGGAACGCCTCTTCGTAGATAAACAGGTTGATGACGTTCGTGGCGTGACCAGGACCGCCATTGGTCGCGGCGAGCGCGATGTCGAACATCTTGACCGCGCCGAGCCAACGCACGATGAACGTCGCTGCAATGATGGGAATGAGCAGCGGGATGGTGATCGACCAGAACTTCGTCCACCAATTGGCGCCGTCGATCTCAGCGGCTTCGAACACGTCGCGCGGAAGCGAGAGAAGGGCCGCAGTCGCAATAAGCGTGACGAAAGGCGTCCACCGCCACGTATCGACAATGACGACTGTCGCCATGGCGAGACTTGGATTTCCGAGCCAATCAACGGGCCCAACGCCGATCAAGCCGAGGAGATAGTTCACGAGCCCCCAGAGCGGATCCAGCAACATTCGCCAGACGCCGCCGGCGACCACCGGTGCGACGACCATCGGAATGATGAAGAGTGCACGCACGATGCCGCGCCCCTTCCATTCGGCGTTGATGAGAAAAGCGATCCCAAAACCCAGCACCATCTGCAAGGGAAGCGCGAAGGCGAGATAGATCCCTGTCACGCGGAGCGAATTCCAGAACCGATCGTCTTCGATTACGCTGAGGTAATTGTCGAAGCCAACCCACTCGGTGGCCGTAAAGGATCCGAGGTCCAGCTCCGCGAAGCTGATCTCGATCGTGTAAAAGATCGGATATGCCAGCATCGCGAGAAGCAGGATTGCGGCGGGCGTCACGAATGCCCAGCGGGCGACAACGTCCCCCACCTTTGCCGCGCGCCGAGAGAGACGCGGCGCGCGCTTAGCATGTTGTATTGTGCTCATGATGTCTCGATGAAGCGGCCTACTTGCGCAGTCGGTCGATCTTGCGGGCCGCGTTGTCGAGCGCGTCCTTGGCCGAAATCTCACCTGAGATCGCGCGGCTGGTTTCTTCCGCGAGGATCTGCTGCACCGCATCCGACTTGGCGAGGCGAGGACGCCACATTTGGCCAGCCTGCGCCGCATCATAGCCTTGCTGAAGAGCAGCATAGACTGGAACGAGCCAGGCTTGTTCGGGTGCCGTGGCGAGTGTCGATTTGCGCGCCGGGAAAACGCCGAGCGTGTTGGCGTGCCAGATTTCGCCCTTCTTCGAGCTCAACCACTGAAGGAGCGCCCATGYCGCTTGCTGGTGGTCGCTCTTGTTCGTGACCGCGCCGCTCCAGATGCCGCGATGCGCACCCGGGCCGACGCTGCCCACTGGCATGACCTGGATCCCGACCTGATCGGGAGTTAGCGTCGTCGTCGCCTGATCGACAGCCGTTCCCTTGAACACGCTGCCCCACATGAACATGGTCGCAACCTGCCCCTGACGGAACGCCTGAAGCGACTCGTTGAAGCCGTGGCTGACACCACCGGGAGGCGCGAATTTCAACAGATCGATATGCGTCTGAAGCGCCTTTACGCCTTTCTCGTTGTTGAACGCGGACTTGTTGTCCTTGTCGAGCAAGACGCCGCCGTCGGAGTTGAGGATCGTCTGCCAGATGGTGGGCGTGAGAGCGTCGCGCATGAAGTACGTATCGACGCCCCACGCATCGGGCTTGCCGTCGCCATTAGTGTCCAGAACCAGCTTTGGCCCTTGAGCCATATACTCGCTCCACGTCAGTTTCGGCGTGGGAGCGGGAAGGCCGGCCTTCTGGTAGAGGCTTTTGTTCGTGAACATGAGAAGCATGTTCGAGCGCAGCGGAACACCGTACTGCGCGCCGTTCCACTCACCGGCCGCGAGCGGAGCCGCATTGAAATCGGTCCAATCGAAATCGGACGCGGTCCATTTTGCGGCGTCCTTCTTGAGATCGAGAAGCGCACCAGTTTGAGCGAGCTGCGGTATCCACGGATCGTCGGCGATGATGATATCGTAGGTCGGCTTGGTGCCGGTTACGTCGAGGAGGCTCTTTGCGAGCAGCTCGGCATAAGGCACTCCATCGATCTTCACCTTGATGTTCGGAAACACCTTGTTGAATTCGGGAACCATGTTGGTTTGCCATTGCTTGGCAAATGCTTCGTTGGCGATCATGCGGACTTCAACCGGCGCGTCGGCAGTTCCAAGCCCGCCACCGTCGCCTGCCTTTGTTTGGCCGAGCGCTGCCGTCGCGAGCGCAAGCGAAGCGACCATCGTGATGCCGAGGCCGATCGTGGCTCTGCGCGAAGCCCGTGCGTTCTTGTCGAGTAATTGCGTCATTCGAACCTCCCTATGGGGCAGACGCGCTCATCGCGCCCACGCCGCCGAGTTGCCTTCTCATTTCCCCGGACGCCGGCATCACCGCCTTGGGTCTGCCATTTAATTCCGTAGAATGGAAATTATTTCTGTTTTATGAACCGCCGAGTTTACTAGCACCGGGCCCATTTTGCGTCAACGACAGAATTAAATTTTGATATACGAAATAAAGACGATTCGAACGTTTTCGACGCTCGCATCATGAGCCTCCTYGACAGAGCGAAAGCGATTAGAAAAGTTGGCGCGAAATCCATCCCGCCCTATCCGAAACCGTTGGCATTCAAGCGGTTTAAAGACTTGGCACGCCGACCAGCGAGAGCATGCGTCAGACTCGGGAAGGAACCGACGTCAAGACACGCATCCGATTCATTTGCAGGGCGTCCTCTCGAACTGCCCTGGCTGAGTCGAGGACGATGAGGCAGAGGGAGAGACGGCCACGGTGCCTGCCATCCTTCTCCCGTTCCGCTTAGACCAAGCAACGCCCGACCAACGCGATCCGCGTAACCCTCATTTATTCCGTATCGCAAAATTTATTTCTGCTCGTTGACGTCGATATCGGCAAGGTCTATTCATCCGACAAGCAATCAGAAATAATTTTTGCGATACAAAATTTAGATTAATGCACCGGTCGCTCGTTTCCGCTCCTTGTCGTTAAGCCCAGGCTGACGGCCAGTGCGTGACGGGCGTGACCGAACCGAGTGGATCGTGGGGAGCACATTTCGCGCAGCTTTCGTTTGCGTTTCGACGAACGAAGGTGTTGCGCGATCGTGCGGAAATCCATCGACTGCAAGGGCTGGAAGGGAGAGTTCAGTGGCTGCCGTTCTGCAGGGGATCAAGGTACTCGACCTCTCGCGCGTGCTGGCCGGCCCCTGGGCAACGATGACGCTCGGCGATCTCGGCGCCGAGGTGTGGAAAGTCGAGCATCCGGAAGGCGGCGACGACACGCGATCCTGGTCGCCGCCATCGGCGCAAGGCATCGCCACATACTACCTCGCCGCAAACCGAAACAAACGCAGCATAGCCGTCGATCTCACTCATCCCGAAGGGCGCCAGATCATTCTCGATCTGGCCGCGCAAGCCGACATTCTGGTGGAGAATTTCAAACCCTCCAGCCTGCGCAAACTCGGCCTGACTTATGACGACATCCGCGCGATCAATCCGCGCATCATCCATTGCTCAATTTCCGGGTACGGTCGAGACAATCCGCTGGAGGATCGACCGGGCTACGATTTCATCCTCCAGGCCGAATGCGGGTTCATGGCGATTACCGGCGAGCCCGATGGAGCGCCGATGCGGCTGGGCGTTGCGTTCATCGATCTGGTGACCGGAATGAACGCCGTTCAGGCCGTCCTCGCGGCGCTCTATATGCGCGAGCGAACCGGTCACGGCCAACGCCTCGATATCGCTTTGTCGGACAGCGCACTCTTCTTCCTCGCCAATGTCGCGTCCGGTTACCTCAATACCGAACGAGATCCGAAGCGCTTCGGCAATGCTCATCCAAGCATCGTTCCCTATCAGCTTTTCACTTGTCTCGACGGAATCGTCGCCCTCGCCGTCGGCAACGACGAACAATACCGCCGCCTTTGCGCGAATGTTCTCGCGGCTCCCGATTTGGTTGACGATGATCGGTTCCGAACCAATCAGGCGCGAGTTCAGAACCGCGACACGCTTTTGCCGATGCTGCAAGAGGCAATCAATCGCTTCGCCCTGGCCGACCTGATGTTTCGCCTGAGCGAAAACGCCATTCCCGCCGKCGAGGTCAAAAGTGTCGCCGAGGCACTTACTTCTCAAGCCGCGCGCTACCGCGACGTCGTCATCGACACACCCCATCCCTTATTGGGCACCGTTCGTACCGTGCGAAGTCCGCTTCGCCTATCCGATGCCCCGACGGTCGATCCGACCGCGCCGCCGGGTCTCGGAGAACACACCAACGCGATCCTCCGCGACGTCCTGTCCCTCAACGAGAGCGCGATCGGCGATTTGCGCCGTGCAGGCGTCATCGCATGAGCTGGCTTCCGTCGCATCGCGATCACCTCCCCCTTCGGCTTCATTCCAATACTTCACGGATCAATCATGAGTCTCGATAGAGAGACGCTCGCTCTCCTTCTTGCAACCGTCGCGCGTTTCGTGGACGAGCGACTTCGCCCCTTGGAAGACCGCGTGGCCGACGAGGACCGAATACCGGACGAGATCGTACAGGACATGCGGGATATGGGGCTATTTGGCCTCACCATTCCCGAAGAATACGGCGGTCTCGGATTGTCGACGGAGGAGGAAGTTCAGGTCGCGTTTCTCCTCGGTCGGACCTCGCCAGCATTCCGCTCGCGCATCGGCACGAATAACGGCATCGGATCTCAGGGCATTGTCGTCGACGGCACCGCTGCACAGAAGCGGCGACACCTTCCGGCGCTCGCGGCTGGCGGCGTCATCGGAGCGTTCTGTCTGACAGAGCCGGATTCGGGCACGGACGCGGCATCTTTGAGAACAATTGCTCGCCGCGACGGCGATTCGTATGTCCTCTCGGGCACCAAACGCTTCATTACCAACGCGCCACAAGCGGGCCTCTTCACCGTGTTTGCCCGCACGGACCCGAGCCGCAGCGACGCGCGCGGCATTTCAGCGTTTCTTGTCGAGGCCGACAATAAGGGCATCAAGCTCGGACCGACCGATCGGAAGATGGGACAGCGCGGAGCGCATACCTGCGACGTGATGTTCGACGAGGTGCGCGTGCCGGCGGACAGCATCATCGGCGGTCCTGAACGAGAAGGCCAGGGTTTCAAGACCGCTATGAAGGTTCTCGATCGTGGACGACTTCATATCAGCGCGATCTGTGTCGGCGCTGCAGAACGGCTGACCGCCGATAGTCTCACATACGCCATGAGCAGAAAGCAATTCGGCCAGGCCATCGCACAGTTTCAACTAATCCAAGCCATGCTCGCCGACATGCGAACGGAGGCGTTTGCGGCACGCTGCATGGTGATGGAAACCGCCAGACGCCGCGACGAAGGCCATAACGTGTCGACGGACGCCGCTTGCTGCAAGATGTTTGCGAGCGAAATGGTCGGGCGCACCGCCGACAAGGCTGTCCAGATCCACGGCGGCGCTGGCTACATGGCCGAGTACGGCATCGAGCGCTTCTTCCGGGATGTGCGCCTGTTCAGGATCTATGAGGGCACGACGCAGCTCCAACAGATCGTGATCGCGCGAAACATGATTCGCGATGCGGGAGCGAGTGCCAAGCCGGAACTTGGGTGATCATGCCGGTTTGTTTCGTCACGAGGGATTGGCCCCCGTCTCATCGGATTCCCTGCATAGCGGCCCGTTTCGCAAGGGTCTTGCGCGCTACTCTATAACGAAATATAATTTTGATCTACGGAACTAAAACAGTCGAGCATCCCGACCGGGCGCCGACGAGCGCAAGAAGAGACAACCATGCGAAAAAGAGAAACGGCGCTCGTTCCGGATTTCGGTGACGACGTTCCCTCAAAGCGGGACCCGCAATTCGTCACGGCACTGGCGCGCGGTCTCGATATCCTGCGTGCATTCAGACGCGGCGATGGGCCTCTCGGAAATCAAGAGCTCGCAAAGCGCACAGGATTGCCTAAGGCCACCGTTTCCCGCCTGACCTATACTTTGGGTACACTCGGCTATCTAAGCTATTCGTCGGACAATTCCCGCTACAGCCTGTCGACCTCAGC
>NZ_JBFUKD010000139.1:0-7356 GCF_056401005.1 Microvirga sp. P4_G7
CGGCAACGTCGCATCAGCGGGAACCTTGCCGACATCGATCGACGTCGATGTGTCGGCTGCCCCCGGAGCTTCGGCCTCGTCGCCGGTCGCCTCGGTTTTCTTCAACGACTATCTCCTCAGCGCGAGGCGTCTCGACGCGACGGGGCAGGCGGAACGGTTGAGTGCCCGCATTCCCTACTACGCTCTCGCACCGCGCAATGTCGTCCGAGTGACCTTCCATCGCCAACCGTCGAGCGATCGTTGCCGTGAAACGCCGCAGGCGTTTCCCGCGGCCGTTCTTCCCTCGAGCCAGGTGCGTCTGACGAAAGCCGATGGCGGCAAYGACTTCCTTGGCCTGGTACCGACTTTCGCGGGAACGCCTTCCCTGATCGTCCCGCGTCGCTATCTGGAGGACGCGCTCGTTAGTCTCCCGGCCGTCGTCCGGCTGGCCGCAGCCGCGGGGTTGTCGCCGAGAGGGACGACGTTGGCCGTTGCCGACGGAGAAGCGTCGCCCAACGGACCCTTCCTGGCTATCGACACGCCTATCAAGGATGCGGACTCGCACGTGCAAGTCCAGGGCAATCGGCTTGTTCTCAAAACGCGAGCCGACACGCCGCTGCTCGATCTGGAGGGATTGTCTGGAATTGGCATCGCCGAGGTCGTCAAGAGCGGAGTGCATTCGGGCGTTCTCTATCGCGCCGTCGGTAGCCAATCTGCAGGGCCGGGCGAGGCATTTCGCCTGTCGCGCGGAGACATAGCCCTTGTCGGCGATGCGGGTGTGATCGCCGAGTTGTCTAGCGCCAATCCTGGAGGTGACGTTCTCGCCGGTCCGCCTGACGATATCCTGACGTGGCGAACCATCTGGGAAAACCCGTCGAAGCTCGGCATCCTCGCCTCGACGTTCGCGGCGATCCTCTTCCTGCTCCTCCTTCTTCGGGCCGCGTTTGCCCGCCGCAAGAAGAATTAGCGAGAGCAGAGATTGAGAGCTGAACCGTGAACGTTACCTATTGGCCCTACTTTTTCGCCGAGTACT
Organism: Microvirga sp. P4_G7; assembly: GCF_056401005.1. NCBI lineage: Bacteria > Pseudomonadati > Pseudomonadota > Alphaproteobacteria > Hyphomicrobiales > Methylobacteriaceae > Microvirga > Microvirga sp. P4_G7. The sequence goes on from NZ_JBFUKD010000139.1 coordinate 1,013, forward strand.
ACGCTGCCGTTGAATGGATCACGGCGGTCGTGGCGGTGATTATCCTGATCTCGAGCATCGATGACCTCATCATCGATGCTTGGTATTGGGTACGGGAGAGCATTCGCGCGTTCACGGTAAAGCGGCGATACGCGCCGCTCAGCACGAGCGACATCCGCAATCGGCCAGAGCAACCGATCGCGATCATGATTCCGGCCTGGCTGGAATACGACGTCATTGCACCGATGCTCGAGAATATGGTCGCGACGCTCGACTACCATCGCTACCATATTTTCGTCGGCACCTATGTGAACGACGCCAAGACCATTGCCGAAGTCGAAAAGATGCGCCGGCGCTACCGGCAGCTCGTGCGCGTCGAAGTCCCGCACGCCGGTCCTACATGCAAGGCCGATTGTCTCAACTGGGTCATCCAGGCGATCTTCAAACATCAGCAGGTTCACAACACCCTGTTCGCCGGCATTGTTCTTCACGACAGCGAGGATGTGCTTCATCCGCTTGAATTGCGGTTCTTCAACTATCTGCTGCCGCGGATGGACCTGATCCAACTTCCGGTGACTTCGCTCGAGCGCGAATGGCATGACCTTGTCGCCGGCACCTATATGGACGAGTTCGCCGAATGGCATGCGAAGGATCTCGTGGTCCGGGAAAGCCTGTCCGGCATGGTGCCGTCGGCCGGGGTGGGAACGTGCTTTTCGCAGCGCGCCATCGCGGCTCTCGCTGCGGCGACGAACAACCAGCCCTTCAATACGGATAGCCTGACGGAAGATTACGACATCGGTGCCCGCCTTGCCGAGCTCGGGATGAGATCGATCTTCTGCCGCTTCCCGGTGGAATACGCGGTTCGACGTACGCGGTGGTTCGGCTTCGGCGGCAAGCGCGATATTCGTCTGCAGATGCCCATGTGCGTGCGTGAATATTTCCCGGATACGGTCAGAACGGCGTATCGGCAAAAGGCGCGTTGGACCCTCGGCATCGGTTTGCAGGGATGGCAGCAGATCGGATGGCGTGGTTCGTTCGCCAACCGCTATCTCTTGTTCCGCGACCGCAAGGGAATTGTGACGTCCTTCGTCAGCATTCTCGCTTACATTCTCGTCGCGCATCTGCTTGTCTTCTATGTCGCTTCGCTGTCCGGCGCCTTCGAATGGCGCTATCCGTCGATGTTCGTCACGCACGAATGGCTCGGCATCGTTCTCTATGCGAACTTCGTCGCATTGACGCTTCGCGTCATACAGCGTGTGTACTTCGTAACCCGGCTCTATGGCTGGGAGCACGGCCTCCTTTCCGTGCCGCGCATGGTCGTCGCCAACTTCGTCAACTTTCTCGCGGCTGCCCGTGCATGGCGGATCTTCCTGTCTCACCTCGTTTTCGGCACACCGATCGTCTGGGACAAGACAATGCACGAATTTCCGTCCACCGAGGCGGTCGAGTTGCGACGCCAACGGCTGGGCGACCTGCTTCTCGCTTGGCGCGCCATCGATTCTGAGGCCCTCGATCAGGCCATCGACGAGCAGAAGAACCGAGACGTGCCGCTTGGGCGTTTGTTGATCGAACAGGGCCATCTCGACGAAGAGACGCTTGCCGAAGCGTTGTCGTTTCAAGCCGATCTGCCACGCGTCGGTTTGACCCGGGAACTCGTGCAAGCTCATGCGGACGACTTCAAACTAGACACCTGCCTGCGGTGGCTCGTCATTCCATTCGGCTTTGACGAGGACAATCGCCTGCGCGTTGCGACCGCGCGACCGTTCGATGCCGAGGAGTACGAATTGCTGTCAGACGATCTCGGTTGCAAGCCGATGCTGAGCATCGCGCGCGAGAGCGAGATCAATGCCGGAATTCGCGTCCTTCAAGGAAATCCGCACGCGTTCGACGCGGTCGCGGAGGGGCGTGTGCCACAGCTTCTCGGCGATCTCCTGATCGCGCGTGGCCTATTGGATCGTGAGCGCCTGCAGGACGCCCTTTCGGACTACCAGCCTAGTGAGCACGGAAAAATCGGAAACTACCTCGTGGAAGAGGGCGTCGTTTCACGTGCGCAGGTCGAGGAGACACTAAGAATTCAGCAGACACCCGACCGCGATGGACGGGTTCTCGCCATGCATGGCGAGGAGAGATGATGCGATGAAGCGACGACAAGTCATTTATCGCTCCGCTGGGTGGAAGCGTTTGGTCTCGCACAACCTCCTTGCGATTGTCGCAGCGGCGGTCGTCGCGGGATCCGTGGGCATTCAGGCACGTGCTGCCGAAGAATTGGAGATCACGGGTCCCGCCTATATCGTCGCCGACGAGGCCTACAAGGCGCTCGCTCGTGGAGATTACGAGACCGCTGCAGCCAAGGCCCGCGAGGCGATCCGTCAGCGACCGGACCTCGCTCGCCTCAAGCGCTTGCTGGTCGAGGCCTTGGCGGGTGCGGGCCGCCTGGATGAGGCCGAAAGGACGGCCGGTGACTTCATTGGAGCTGGGGAAACCGATCCGGAGCTGAGCGGGCAGCGAACACGTCTGCGGCGCCAGTTGGCTCGGCGCCCCGGTGAGCTGGCATACCGCGCTCTTGAACGAAAGGACCTCGGCGACGCCATCGCCAAGGCGCGCGAAGCGGTCGCATACGCACCGGATGTGGCCGCGTATCGCCTGCTGCTGATCACGACTCTACTCGCCGACCATAAACTCGAGGACGCGCGGAATGCGGCGTCGGACGCGCTCGCACAGGACGATGAAGACGTCGTTCCCTTAGTGCTGCGCGGTTATGTGAGCCAACGCCTGGGTGATCGCAACGCGGCGATCGCCGATTTCGACAAGGCTCTGTCGCAAGATTGGTTGAGCGGCGAGGACCAGCGCAGCATCCGATTGATCGTTGCCGACGCGGCATTGGCCGCGGGCGACGGGCAGGCGGCTCTGTCCGCGCTCAAGGACTTGAAAGGCACCGATGCAGAGGCGTCCGCCCGGCTTCGCGTCGCGCGCTCGCTCGCACAGGGCCGGACGTCGGCGCCGTCGTCGCGTCGCGATATCCCCGAACCGTTCCTCGATTGCCGCGTAACGCCGTACGGTCAGGAATGTGCGCTTCGGYCTGGTCGGGTCGCTGATGAAAGCGTCGGCTACGCGAGCGCGGCGTATCGGGCGTTCGCGCGCCGCGACTACGCGGAAGCGGTCAAGCAAGCGCGTGAGGCCGTCCAGGTCGATCCGGCCAATCCCGCCTTCAGTGCTCTACTAGTCAACGCTCTCGCGGCCGCGAAGAAACCTGCCGAGGCCGAAAAGGCTGCAACCGTGGCGCTCGCTAAACATGGCCCATCGCGAGAGCTTCTGGCGCAGCGAGGCTATGCGCGGTTGCAGTTAGGTCGTCCAAAGGACGCAGTCACGGATTTCGAAGCAGCGCTTCGTTTGGGCGCATCGACAGACAGCCGGACGCTTCGATTGTCGTTGGCGGATGCGGCGCTTGCGGCCAAGCAACCGCAACGGGCGCTCGACGCATTATCACGCATCAACGAGCGAACGTACGCGGTTTCGTCGCGCAAGGCGTTCGCATCCTTGGCGCTCGGTCGGAAAGAAGATGCTCTCGCAGCAGTTAAGGCGGCCCGTGTCCAGGCATCGAATGCGGCCGAACGTGGCCTGATGACTCGCACCGAGATCGGGCTCCTCGTCGATCTTGGACATCAGCGAGAAGCGGAAGCACTGTTCGCCGATGCGCGGTCCCGGGGTGAGCTCGTCGGTTCCGATCTCGACATCGCCTACCTCGCGATTCGGGTGAAGGATGACGTGGTCGCCGACGAGTCGTTCGAGCGCGCGGAAATGCACGGCCGGCTCACGGGGACGTCGCCCATCGACGCGGCATACGTGGCAAAGCGCCTCGTCAAGAACGACCGCGCGAAGGCATTGCTGCGCAAGGCGATCGATGCAGAAAGTTCAGGCGCTCTCAAATTGGAGCCGCAATATCTCTTTGGGTTGCGGCGGGAGATGGCCGAGCTGGAGCGCACATGGGGGTTCTACTCCAGTCTGAGTTATGGCGCCGTCGGCGTCATGCCGGGTGCGCCGTTTGCCGCTCCTCTCTCCGGCGGCAATGTGCTGCAAACGGGTGACGAGATCTATTGGCGCCCGCCGGTCATCGGTTATCGCAATGGCGCCACAGTCGATCTGTTCGCTCGCGCATTCCAAACGTTGCAGGACGAGACTGGCGGACCGACGGGAATGTCGACGACACAGGGTGCCGTCGGTGTCCGGTGGAAACCCTTCGGCAGCACCAACCTCGTCCTCGAAATCAGCCGCCTTTTTCCTATCGGCGAAAATGCTCGCTACGACACCTTGTTGCGGATGGCGTATTCGGACGGCCGCGGAACGGATCTTCGGGTCGATGTTCCGGATTGGTGGACGTGGCAGGTCTACGCGGATGTCGGACACTACATTCAGAACGCGCAGACCATTGCGACATCGGAAGTACGTGTGGGGCGGAGTTATCGTCTTGACGGGATCAGCAATCGCCTCGTGGCGACGCCGTTCCTGTCAGCCGGCGCCAGCTACGACAATCTACTCGCGACCCCCAACGCGGTCGGAGCGGGCGCCGGCCTCAATCTTCGATATTGGTTCCGCGAAGACAAATACACGGCGCCCATGTCCTACGTGGATGTGAACGTTCAATACCGCTTCAAGCTTGCCGGCGACGATCGCGCGCAGGGCATCTTTGCGGGCATTACGGTGGCCTACTGACATGATCAATCAATTTCGTTCCATTCCAGTGGCTTTGGCGATTGTCGGCATCGCYATGGGCTTTACGGCCCATGCGCAGGAAATCGGCCGTTTGTACGCCGCTCGGCCACCGGCCGGATCCGCGTATGTCCGGTTCGTCCGCGCGGAGGTTGCGCCGGTGAGAGTTGGCATCGAGGGCGCGAACGTAGCCGAGGTTCTTCCCCGCGAAGATGCAATCGCGAGTGTGTATCGCATTGTCGACGGCGGCCGAGCATTCGCGGTGACGGTCGACGGCAAAGCCGTCGGCACAGTGACACCGGCCGCGGACCAATTCACGACGATCGTGCTGCGTAACGATGGCGGAATATTAAAGGCGGTCCCGATCGCGGATTCGACTGAAGGCAGCGACGACCTCAAGGCGGAACTGCGTCTGTACAATCTCGTGCCCGGCTGCGTGGGCGCAGTGGCGATTGCGGCTGGCCCGACGGTGTTCAAGGATGTTCCCGAAGCAGAGAGCCGCCGACGCGCCATCAACCCCGTCGAGGCAAGCCTGGTCGGCAAGTGCGGTGCAAAGGAATCCGCGCCGATGCGATTGCCGTCGCTCAAGGCCGGGGATCACTACAGTCTTTTCCTGATTGGGGCGAGCGAAGCACCGATCCTGGCGGGACAGTTGGACAGCACCGAGCCCTACAAGAAGCCTGCTGATTGATGGACCGGTAGTACAGTGGTTTTCGTCAGCGACAGCTTCGTCTTTCTTTTCCTGCCGGTCTTCTTGATCGCCTATGCCCTCGTCCCGACGACGCTTCGCAATTTGACGATCCTCGCGTTCAGCTGGCTTTTCTACGCCTGGTGGCGCGCTGATTTTCTGCCATTGATCGTATCGATCGCGATCTGGTCGTGGTTGACGGGCTTGTGGATCGCCCGCGCCGAAGGCGGGGCGCGCCGCACCGCGATGATCATCGGCATCGTCGGGCCGCTCGCGGCTCTGGCGTGTTTCAAATATGCCAATCTTCTCGTCGAGACGGCTGGCGAACTCGGCCAGCCGATCAGCAGCTGGGACGCGATCGCGCTTCCCATCGGCTTGTCCTTTTTCGTCTTCGGCGCGGTCTCCTATTCCGTCGATGTCTACAGACGAACGGTTCCGGCCGAACCGAGTTTCGTGAACTATGCCACGTATCAATCGATGTTCGGCCACCTCGTGGCGGGACCAGTCGTTCGCTACAAGTGGGTAGCGGATCGCTTGAAGCAGCGGCTGTTCGATCGCACGGAGTTCGCGGCCGGCACCGAGCGGTTCATGCTCGGGTTTGCGCAAAAGGTTCTGCTTGCCGATACATTGGCTCCTCTCGTCGATGCCGGATACGCTCTTCATGCGCCGACGTCCGCCGACGTGATCGTCACCATCGTCGCCTATACGATGCAGCTGTTTTTCGATTTCGCCGGATACAGCAGCATGGCCATCGGCCTCGGATTGATGGTTGGGCTGAAATTCCCGGAGAATTTCGATGCGCCATATCTGAGTACCTCGCTGTCAGACTTCTGGCGCCGTTGGCACATCAGTTTGTCGAGCTGGCTGCGGGATTATCTCTACATCCCGCTGGGCGGCAGCCGCGATACCCTCGTTCGCAACTGCCTCAATCTGCTGATCACCATGGGGTTGGGCGGCTTGTGGCACGGCG
>NZ_JBFUKD010000140.1:0-7311 GCF_056401005.1 Microvirga sp. P4_G7
GTTTGCGATTCCGGCTGGGCGGCGGCGGCTCCTCCTCCCGTCAACATGAAAAGGCCGATGGCGGCTGCGAGAGAAGGACGGCGCAACAAGGAGGGCTCCGAACGGAAGAAATGCCTGAGGGGGGCGCTGGCGGACAGGAAATGAGGAAATGGCCGAACAAGTTCCCATCGTGTGGCGAAATCGGCCCAAAAGGCAGTCCTGTGCGCCCACACACCGAAAAAGAATAAAATCTGTATTGAAATTCTATTCGACCTCGGCTTTGGATGCCGCTGGGTAATTTTGCCTGTCACCTTTGGGGGGAATAATGCGTCTCGCACTCATCGTCGGACTGGCGGCGCTCGCGCTTGCCGGCTGTCAGACCGCCGAACAATCCATGTCCAACGCGGAATCGGTTTGCATGCAATCGGGCCTGAAGCCCGGCACGAAGGGCTATGCCCGCTGCACCGACGCGAACTACCGCAACAACGTCGCGCAGTCGAACGCTGCGGCGAGCCAGGTTGCCGTCGGCACCGCGGTCGGCGTCATCGGCGGTGCTGCCATCGGCGCTGCGGCCGCTCGCCCGAGCTACGGCTATTATTGCGGCTGGGGCTGCTGGTAGTCGCCAGACGGTTCAGTACGTGCTGCAAAAAGGCCTCCTGCGAGAGCAATCTCGGGGAGGCCTTTCCTTTTGCAATCGGCGGTTTTGACGGTATGGGAGACTGAGCCCGGCGGACTTGCCGGACCAACGATCCGTGCCAATGTCCCGCCCTGTCATCATCCTCGTTGAGCCACAACTGGCCGAGAACATCGGCATGGTGGCTCGCGCCATGGCGAATTTCGGCCTCTCCGAACTACGCCTCGTCTCTCCTCGCAACGGCTGGCCGAAGAAGGGAGCACATTCCGCCGCCTCCGGCGCGACGCATGTGCTCGAAAACGCCACGTTGTTCGAAACGGCCGCGGAGGCGATCGCGGATCTCAACTTCGTCTTCGCGACGACGGCGCGCGAACGGGGCCAGATGAAGCGGGTATTCGGCCCGACGGAAGGCATGGTGGAAGCCCGCAGCCGGATCGGCGAAGGGCAGGGGGTCGGCATCCTGTTCGGGCGCGAGCGGACGGGCCTCGAGAATGATGAAGTCTCCCTTGCCGACGCCATCATCACCTTTCCGGTCGACGCCAAGTTCTCCTCCCTCAACCTCGCGCAGGCAGTGTTGCTCGTTTCCTATGAATGGACGAAGGCGCTCGGCAGCACGCTGCCCTTCGACGGTGCCCGCCATTCGCCTCCGGCCCTGCGCGAACAGGTGATCTCTTTTTTCGACTACCTGGAGAGCGAGCTGGAGGCGGTCAATTTCTACCCGCCCGACAAGAAGCCGGGCATGGCCYGCAACATGCGCGACATGTTCCACCGCCTCGAAATGACGGAACAGGACGTTCGGACATTACGCGGGGCGATTCGCGCCCTTGCGGAAGGTCGTCGGTTGAGAAAGCCTTAAAGAAATTCTGATTGTCTGATCTTCGGGCGCTCTTGCGCGCTGTTTTGAATGAGACCCTCATGCGTCGCTCGTTGATGACCCTCATCCTTCTGGGATCTTGCCTGGCCGCAACCTGGTCTCATGCGGCGACGCCGCCGAAGCAGCCGGAACAGGGGCCCGGCGGCGCCGATTACGGCAAGGCCGAGGTCGCCAAACGCGGCGTCGGCACCGCGAGCCTCGGCGCCTTCGTCTTCCACGCCGCCGAGAACGCGACGACCGCCCGCCCCGTCGTGGTCATCCTCCACTCCTGGGGCGGGCCCAACCCGGCCCTTTACGGCGGATGGATCGAGCATCTGGCGCGCAAAGGTCATCTCGTGATCTTCCCGCGCTTCCAGGAGGTCAACCGGACCCGGCCGGCGGACGCCTCGGATATCGCCGCCACGATCGTGCGGAACACCCTCGTCGCCCTCGCCGAAGATCCGCAGGCCCGGCCCGATCTCGATCGGGTGGCCTATATCGGCCATCTCGCCGGCGTTCCGATCGCGCTCAATCTCGCAACGGCGGCGGGCCAAGATGGGATGCCGACGCCCAAGCTCGTTTTCGCCATGATGCCGGGCGGCATCGCGACCGATCCGAAATCGCGCGGCATTCCGTTGAGCGACCTCGCGACCATTGATGCCGCGACGTTGCTCGTYACCATGAGCGGAGATCGCGATTACCTTCCCGCCGATCGTACGGCGAGGCGCATTCTCAAGGAAACCACGCAGATCCCGGCGACGCGCAAGCTGTTCATGCGCGTCGGTTCGGACGATCACGGCTACCCCGCCCTGACCGCGACCCTGGTCGCCCCCGGCTCGCCGAACGCGGCCTACGACGCAGCCGCGATCAAGATGCCGCCGGATCCGCCAAAGGATCCGAAGCAGAAGAATACCTGGCGCTGGAGCGCCGACATGTCGTTGACCGGCGAGCAGACCCTTTTGACGATTCAACTCGGCAGCAACCCGACGGATACGCTGGACTATCTTGCCTTCTGGAAAACCTTCGACCTCGCCAGTGAGGCCGCGTTCAGCGGCAAGGACGCCGCTGGCCTCGCCCGGGCGCCGCAATTCACCGACATGGGATCCTGGAGCGACGGCTGGCCGGTCCGCCGCCTCTCCGCGCAGATGCCAAAGGTCGAGGGCCAGGAAGAGAAGCCGGAACGCGGTCCGCGGCGGCGGCTGTAGGATCTCGAACTGCGTCAGGTTTCGCCTGACGCAGCCGGGCTCCACTACCAATGCCAGTCGAAGTTTCCCCAAAAGCCCATCTTGTCGGCGTAGTGGGGCATGACCGGCTGCACTTTCGGACCTGAGCAATCCGGTAGCTTCTTGCTGCCCCAGTCAGGTTGACCGGGCTGCAGAAAGTATTCGTATCCGTCGCATGGCCTCGATCGGAGAGGCTGCACCGTCTCGACGTACCAACCGTTGTGCCGGTAGAAGGAGCCGTCCTGTCCTTCGGTCGTTTGAGGTGGGGCGGGGACCTTTGCCGTACCGCTGTCCGGTGCGGCCTTCGGCGGGGTGCCGGGGCCGCCTTTGGTCCCGGGCGTGATCGGAGCCGAAGTGAGGACCGTGCCGAAATAGCTGTCCTTCCCCGCCCCTTTGCCCCCGAATTGCATCGTCTGCTCCAGGTAGGCCTGTTCCAGTGCCGATAGTGCCATGTCGCTCTCCCTTGGCTCGTGACGTTGCGAATTGTGAAAATGTGCCACGATATATCATTATAAGTTGTGATGACGCTCCGCTGTCAACCGCTGGTTGGCGGTGCTGCTGGCTCCGTGCTGCGCTTAAACCGTCCTTTACGAACAGGCGCGACAATAGGGACGGAGTGAATTCATGCGCGTCGATCTTCTCGCCGGAACGGCCTATAACCCCTCGGTGATGCCGTCTCCCGTTCCCACAATCCTGATCTTCGATTCCGGTCTCGGCGGGTTGACCGTCTTTTCCGAGGTGCTCAAGGCGCGCCCGGACGCGCGTTTCGTGTATGCGGCCGACGATGCGGGTTTTCCCTACGGGAGATTGAGTGAGGACGTCCTCGTGGCGCGGGTGATCAGCGTGATGGAGCGCCTGATTGCGCTCCATCGTCCGACACTCGTGGTGATCGCCTGCAATACGGCGTCCACGCTTGTGCTTCCGCATCTGCGGAGCCGTTTCGCGATCCCGTTCATCGGCACCGTTCCGGCGATCAAGCCGGCTGCGCAACTGAGCCAATCAAAGAAGATGACTGTCCTGGCGACCCCTGCCACGGTCGCCCGCGACTATACGCGCGACTTGATCGAGACTTATGCGGCGGGTTGTGCCGTCAACCTGGTCGGCTCCGCGCGGCTCGCCGGATTTGCCGAGGCCGAGCTCGCTGGACGCCCCGTTGCGGACGATGCGCTGGCGGCGGAGATTGCGCCGTGCTTCGTCGATGACGGGATTGCAAGAACCGACGTGGTGACGCTCGCCTGCACCCATTACCCGCTCCTCATCGAACGTATGCGGCAGCTTGCACCTTGGCCCGTCGTCTGGGTCGATCCGGCGCCCGCGATCGCGCGCCGTGTCGTTCAACTGATCGGTGCGCCCGTCCCCGGGCACGAGACGGACGAGGACGAAACCGTCGCGGTCTTCACCGAGGGGCGGGATTGCGGCCCCGACTTTCTCGCAGCCCTGCGCGCGAAGGGTCTGCCGAAGATCGCGTTGGAGCCTTATCCGCTCGTCCACGCCTGACTCCTCTTGAACTTGCTCCCTTGAATTTGGACGGCCCTCCCACACAACTTCGTGTAGAGCGCGAACCGCTGAGGCCTTGAACGCGTCGTCTTTTCGATGACAAGCGCGTGCGCGGGGATCTTCCATGGCTGAGACGGCGTCGAAGGCATCCCGGCCGTCGCGGGTCCTGTTGCTGGCGTTGTGCGCAGCCCTCGTATCGGCAGGCGCGTTCTTCGGCTGGCGCTATTGGGGCGCGGGCGGTGCGCGACAATCAAGCGACCAACAAGCGCCGCAACCCGTTCCGGTCCAGGCTGCGCGTGCCGAGACGAAGGACGTGCCAGTGTTCTTGAACGGCCTCGGTCTCGTCCAGGCCTTCAACACGGTGACGATCCGCACGCGGGTCGACGGGGAAATTCAGGCGATCAATTTCGACGAGGGCCAGATCGTCAATCAGGGCGATCTGTTGCTGCAGATCGATCCACGCCCCTTTCAGGCGGCACTCGACCAGGCTCTCGCCAAGAAAGCGCAGGACGAAGCAACCCTCGTCAGCCTGAAAGCGGACCTCGAACGCACACGCCAGCTGTCGACCCGCGATTTTGCCTCGAAGCAGCAGCTCGACCAGCAGCAGGCGCAGGTCAATGCGCTCGCGGCCCAGATCRATGCGGATCAAGCGGCGATCGACAATGCCCGCACCCAGCTCGGCTACACGACGATCCGCTCGCCGCTGACGGGGCGAACCGGTTTTCGCCTCGTCGATCGAGGCAACATCGTCCACGCGGCGGATGCGAACGGGGTCGTGGAAATCACGCAGGTCGAGCCGATCACGGTCGTCTTCACCGCGCCGGAGGATCAGCTCCCGGAGATCAATCGAAACCAAGCGGTCGCGCCGCTTCGCGTGATCGCTTTGTCGCCAAACGGGAAGGAGCCCTTGGCGGAAGGGAATCTGACCTTGGTGAACAACCAGGTCGATACGGCGAGCGGCACGATCCGCCTCAAAGCGCAGTTCGACAACAAGGACCATCGGCTTTGGCCTGGGCTCTCTGTCAGCACGCGACTTCTCCTGCGAACCATCAAAGGCGCCGTGACGGTGCCGGGCACGGCGGTTCAGCGTGGACCGCAAGGGCTTTTCGCATATGTCATCAAGCCGGATCTCACCGTCGAGGTGCGCCCCTTGCAGGTCGGCCCGATCAACGACGTCGCGGTGATCGAAACGGGACTCGCTGCGGGCGATCTCGTCGTCACGTCGGGCCATTATCGCCTGCAGCCAGGCGCGAAGGTCGAGGTTGCAAACAGTGACGCGCCCAAGATCGCAAAGCAGGATCCGTAGCATGGCGATGGGCAGCGGCGGCATCTCGGGACCCTTCATTCGCTATCCGATCGCGACCACCTTGCTCATGGTGGGAATTCTGTTCGCCGGCCTCGTCGCCTATCCACTCCTGCCGGTTGCGCCTCTGCCGCAGATCGATTTTCCAACCATCCAGGTTTCGGCCGCCCTTCCCGGCGCAAGTCCCGAGACCATGTCATCCTCGGTTGCGCAGCCGCTCGAGCGACAATTCGGGCAGATCCCGGGCGTGACGCAGATGTCGTCGGCGAGCGCCTTGGGCTCGACATCGATCACCGTTCAGTTCGACCTCGATCGCAACATCGACGCCGCTGCGCTCGACATCCAAGCGGCCATCAACGCCGCGACCGGACAATTGCCGAAGAACCTGCCCAATCCGCCGACCTATCGAAAAGTGAATCCCGCCGATACGCCGATCCTCATCATCTCGGCGACGTCCGATACACTCACCCTCACCGAAGTGGACGACAACGTCGACACCAAGCTGGCGCAGCAGCTCAGCCAGATCTCGGGTGTCGCGCAGGTTGCGATCGGCGGCGAACAGAAGCCCGCGATCCGTGTGCAGCTCGATCCGGCGAAGCTCGTCAACAAGAACCTGTCCCTCGAAGACGTGCGTTCGAAGCTCGCGATCTCCACGGTCGACAGCCCGAAAGGTTCGATCGACGGCGCCACGCGCAGCTTCACCATCTACGCCAACGATCAGCTCACGCAGGCCGAGGAATGGAACGACGTCATCGTGTMGTATCAGAACGGCGCGCCGGTGCGCGTGCGTGACATCGGTCGCGCCGTCGCGGGTCCGGAGAACAGCAAACTGGCGGCCTGGAGCAACGGCAAACGCGGCGTCTTTCTCATCGTGTTCAAACAGCCGGGCGCAAACGTCATCGAGACGGTCGATCGCATCAAGAAGGAATTGCCGCGCTTGCAGGCCGCGCTGCCCGCCGCCATTCAAATCGGCATCCTGAGCGACCGCACGCAGACCATCCGCGCGTCCGTTGCCGACGTGCAGTTCACGCTCCTGATCAGTATCACTCTCGTGGTGCTGGTGATCTTCCTGTTTCTGCGAAAGGTATGGGCGACGCTCATCCCGAGCGTCACGGTTCCCTTGGCACTGCTGGGAACCTTTGGACTGATGTATCTCGCAGGCTACACGCTCGACAACCTGTCGCTGATGGCGCTGACGATCTCGGTCGGCTTCGTGGTCGACGACGCGATAGTGATGTTGGAAAACATCGTTCGTCATGTGGAAGACGGCGACGATCCCAAGGAAGCGGCGTTCAAGGGAGCCAGCGAGATCGGCTTTACCATCCTGTCGATCAGCATTTCCCTGATCGCCGTGTTCCTACCGCTGTTGCTGATGGGCGGCATCATCGGGCGCCTGTTCCGAGAATTCTCCATGGTGGTCGCAATGGCGATCGCCGTGTCCGCCGTCGTCTCGCTCACGCTGACGCCGATGATGGCGTCACGGCTTTTGAAGCGCGAAGAGGAAGGGGTCCGGCACAATCGTTTCTATCACGCGATGGAGCGCTTCTTCAACGCGATGGAGAGCGGCTATGCGCGCGGACTCGATGTGGTGCTGCGGCACCAACTCGTCACGCTTCTCGTCTTCTTTGCGACGCTGGCCGCGACGATCTATCTCTTCATCATCATTCCGAAGGGCTTCTTCCCGCAGCAGGATACCGGCTTCTTGCAAGGAACGTCGGAGGCCGCGCAGGACATTTCCTTCGCCGACATGATGCGACGACAGGAGTTGCTCGGCGACATCATCGGACGCGATCCCGATGTCGCGACCTACGCGATGTCGGTA
>NZ_JBFUKD010000141.1:0-7272 GCF_056401005.1 Microvirga sp. P4_G7
CCCTCGGCCCGACGGCCACCGAGGAATTGCTGGCGGAGGCGGATCGGGCGGCCTTTGACGGCGACGCAGCCGGAGCGGCCGAGCTCTATGCGGCCGTGCTGGCGCAGGATCCTGAAAACGTCGCGGCCATCGCCGCTTTGGCCAAGCTTCACGTCACGCTCGGCGATATCGAGGGCGCCAAGCGCTTCCTCGCCATGGCGCCGCAAGACAAGGCCAACGATCCCGCCCTCGTCGGCGCGCAAGCTGCGATCGACGTCGCGGAACAGGCCGAAGCGCTCGGCGACACGGCGGAATTGCTACGCAAGGTCGAAGCCAATCCGCGCGACTTTCAAGCACGTTTCGATCTGGCTCTCGCACTCAATGCTCGCGGCCAGCGCGAAGAAGCGGCCGATCAGCTTCTTGAAATCATCCGCCGCGACCGCAATTGGAACGAGGACGGCGCGCGCAAGCAGCTCGTCCAGTTTTTCGAGGCTTGGGGCCCGATGGACGAGATGACGATTGCAGGACGACGGCGGTTGTCCTCGGTTCTGTTTGCCTGATGCCCGTGAACCAGCCAGGAGCGCTCGGCATGGGGATGAATGTGATCTATCGTTCTCCGCAGGATTGCCCCGCGACGCTTCCCGTATTTCCTCTGCCCGGAGCTTTGCTTCTTCCGCGCGGACAAATCCCGCTCAACATTTTCGAGCCGCGCTATCTCGCCATGGTGGACGAAGCTCTGCGCGGGGACCGGTTGATCGGAATGGTTCAACCGGACGCGGAGGTGCGCTCGGCGTCGGCTCCCAAGCTGTATGATGTCGGATGCGCTGGGCGCATCACGCAATTCGCGGAAACGGGTGACGGGCGTTACCTCGTCACTCTGATCGGCGTGGCGCGATTCCGCATCGAGGAAGAGCTTCTCACGACGACGCCATTCCGCCAGTGCCAAATCGACTTCGAACCGTTTGCCAGCGATTTCGTGGCCCGCGCCGGCGAGAACGAGGTGGATCGTGCCGGCGTCGTGAAAGCGTTGCGCGATTTTGTCGAGGCGGCGGATGTCCGCGTCGATTGGCAAGGCATCGAGGACGCGCCCAACGAGGCCCTCGTCAACGCGCTCTGCATGATGAGTCCGTTCGGCACGCGGGAAAAGCAGGCGCTTCTCGAAGCTGCCGATCTCAAGACCCGCGCCGAAGTGCTGATCGCGCTCACCGAGATCGAATTGGCCCGTAGCGGCGGCAATTCGGATTCCACTCTGCAATAGGCTCGACCGATGGCATCAGACACACCTAAACCCGTCGAAGCCACAAGGGTCGACCCGAAGCTTCTCGAATTGCTCGTCTGTCCGTTGACGAAGGAATCGCTCGATTACGATGCCGAGCGCCAGGAACTGATCAGCCGCCAGGCCAGGCTCGCCTATCCGATCCGGGACGGCATCCCGATCATGCTCCCGGAAGAAGCGCGGCCGTTGACCGACGCACCGTGAGCGACTTTCTCGCCGCCAGGCGGCGGGCATACGCAGACTTGGCCGGGGCGGTGGCGGCCTAGCCGCGCGACGCGATCGCGTCTGCGAGCGCGAGCGTCCGCTTCGCCATCTCCACATGCAGGCGCTCCACCATGCGACCGTCGACGGTGATGGCGCCCTTGTCCCGGTTGGCCGGCAAAGCAAACGCTTCGGCGATCTTCTGCGCTTGGGCGATGTCGTCCGACGACGGCGCGAAGAGCGCGTTCGCCGATGCGATTTGGTTCGGATGGATGAGCGTCTTGCCGTCGAAGCCCAGATCGCGTCCCTGTTCGCACTCGGCGCGAAAGCCCGCCTCATCGGCGAGGTCGTTGAACACACCGTCGATGATGTCGAGGCCGTAGGCCCGTGCCGCGGCGAGGGCATTCATCAGCCACGGCACCAGGGGTGCGCGGCCGGGAACCGGGCGCGCGCGGGTTTCCTTTATGAGATCGTTGGTGCCCATGACGAAGCAGGTGAGCCGCGTATCCACGTCGAGCGCCGTGCTGGCGATGTCGTTGGCCTGCAGGATTGCGAGCGGTGTTTCGATCATCGCCCACAGATTCGTGGTCTCCGACAAGCCGAGCCGGCGTAGGCGAAGACCCACCGCGACGAGGGCCTCTGGCGAGGAGACCTTGGGAATGAGGATCGCATCGGGCGCGGCCTTCGCCACGGCGGCGAGATCGGCCTCTCCCCATGGCGTGTCGATCGCGTTGATGCGCACCACGAGTTCGCGCTTCCCGTAGCCACCGGCGCCGACCGCTGCGACGACCTGGTCGCGCGCCATATCCTTTTGCTCCGGCGCGACCGCGTCCTCCAGATCGAGGATCAGGGTATCGGCGGGCAGGCCGCGCGCTTTCTCCAGCGCCCGCGCGTTCGAGCCGGGCATGTAGAGGACGCTACGGCGGGGGCGGATGGTCATTCGATCTCCATTTTCCGATCGTTTTGGGGCGCTGCCGATTCATTCATAACGCCATTCATAACGCATGGCCGCCGTCTGCCAACCGCGGCAATGGAACGATCGTCGCGGCCATCCAGGACTTCCCCTAGCCGATCCAGGACTTCCCCTAGCCCATCCAGGACTTGCCCTAGACCCATCCGGGACTTGCCTCATCGCAGCACATCGGTACAGGTCGCCTGAAACCGCCCGGAGTCGCCGAACCATGCCGTTGTCCCGCAGCGAAATCGAAGCCGCCCACGCCCGCATCGCACCGCATATCCGCCGCACGCCGGCCTGGACCTTGCCCGATGCGTTCGGCCACGACGGCACGGTCAGCCTGAAACTCGAATTCCTGCAGCATTCCGGGTCGTTCAAGGCGCGGGGCGCGTTCAATACCTTGCTCTCGCATCCGGTTCCGGCAGCGGGCGTTGCTGCCGCCTCCGGGGGCAACCACGGCGCCGCGGTGGCCTATGCAGCGAAGAGGCTCGGCGTCAAAGCGAGGATCTTCGTGCCGGAGATTTCAAGCCCTGCGAAAATCGCCGTCATCCGATCGCACGGCGCGGAGGTGGTGATCGGCGGCGCGCGCTACGCGGACGCGCAGGAGGCCTGCGATCTTTATGTCGCGGACAGCGGCGCCCTGCGTGTCCACCCCTTTGCCGCCGAGGCGACCATTGCCGGGCAAGGCACCGTCGCCCGAGAGTGGGGGGAAGAGGCACCCGCTCTCGACACGGTGCTGGTGGCCGTCGGCGGCGGTGGGCTGATCAGCGGGGTCGCGAGCTGGTGGGCGGGCCGCGTCAAGATCGTCGGTGTCGAACCGGAGGGATCGCGCGCCTTGCACGCAGCCCTCGAGGCCGGTCATCCGGTCGACGTGGAGGTCAACTCGCTCGCCGCCGATTCGCTCGGCGCCCGCAACACCGGCGATCTGGTCTATGCCATTTGCCGGGACACGGTGGACCATGTCGCTCTCGTCACCGATGAGGCGATCCGCGACACCCAGGCTCTGTTGTGGCGTGACTGGCGCATGGCGACTGAGCCCGGCGGCGCCACAGCCCTCGCCGCGCTCGTTTCTGGCGCCTATCGCCCGCGGACGGGCGAACGGGTCGGCGTGCTCCTCTGCGGCGCGAACGTGGAGCTGCAGAAGTTGCCGCAAGGTTGAGCGGGACCGCTTGCCATTCTGCAAGACTCTTTTGCAATATTGTTTCCAATGGGAATATCGTTCGTTCAGAGACGGTTAGCAATCACCTTACGTCATGACGGGCCAAATGGTTCACCCGATGAACTGTTTAGCGATTGACTGAATAGCGTAACGAAATAACGTATATGACAAACCAACTGTCTTCGGGGGCTTGTCATGACCACGTATTATATTTCCGGCCGTGTGGCCGACGACGATGACGCTCTGCCGATGCAGACGACTCCGGACCTGTCGACGAACGAGCAGATCGTGGTCACTCAAACCGGGACCGTGACGACGTTTCACGAGAGTCATCCGGAGGCGATCCGACAAGCGGGCGAATCGATCGGCAACAACAAGGCGTACATTTACGGCCTGGTGGCGGGTCTCGATGCCGGCATCGGTTTCTCAAGAGGCTCGAATTCGGTCTATGTGGGCGCGACGGGGATCGTCCATGGCGGAATGATCGGCATCAACATTGGAACCGAAGGCCAGATCGTCAACATCGGCGAGGTGAGCGGATCCGATGCCGCCATCCAGATCGTCGAAAACGGATCGAGCGTCGCTACCGTCACGAACATTTCCAATTCCGGCGTCCTCTTCGGCAATGTTGGCGTTCTCGGCAGCGATCCCAATGCCGTCGACGCAACGGTATTCAACAACACCGGCACTGTCACCGCCCTCACCCATGGCCTCTGGCTGATCAACAACAGCCGCATCACCAATAGCGGCCTCATCGAAGTGATCGGCGGCGCTGGCGGAATCGGGGTGCTGATGGCGTCGCGGGCGAGCGATGCCACGCTGCTCACCAATTCCGGCACGATCGACGCCGACATCGCCGTTCGCGGGGGCGCGGGGACGGACACGGTTCTCAACAGCGGCCGGATCGTCGGCGACGTCGCACTGCTAGGGGGCGATGATTCCTATGATGGCCGTGGCGGCCGGGTTTTCGGCATGCTCGATCTCGGCGACGGCGACGACACCGCCATGGGCGGTGACGGTTCCGAAACCATGGCCGGCGGCAATGGCGACGACATCCTCTCGGGTGGCGGCGGCAACGACGTGCTCGATGGCGGCGCCGACAATGACGTGCTCGATGGCGGCGATGGGGCGGACATCCTGACCGGTGGAAGCGGCAACGACACTTATGTGGTCGACAATGCCGAAGATATGATCGTGGAAGCCGCGAACGGCGGCAACGACACGGTCATGACGTCGATGACCTATACGCTCGGCGCCGATCTCGAAAACCTCACTCTCATCGGTGAAAATGCCATCGACGGCATGGGCAATGCGCTCGCCAACACGATCATCGGCAACGTCGCAGGCAACATCCTCGATGGCGGCGGCACCGGCGAAGGCGACGATCTGCGCGGCGGCGACGGCGACGATATCTACATTGTCGACAGCGAGACGGACCAGGTCACCGAAGATGGCGACGAGGGCATCGACACGATCCGGTCCGCGGTCAGCTATACCCTCACGGACAACGTCGAGAACCTCGTATTGACGGGTGGCGTCGCCATCGACGGCACGGGCAATGCGCTCGCCAACACGATCACCGGCAACGACGCGGCCAATCTGCTCGACGGCGGCGGCAACGCCGATATTCTGATCGGCGGCGACGGCGACGACATCTACCTCGTCGACCATCTCGGCGACACGATCGTCGAGGCCCTGGGCGACGGCAGCGACACGGTCAACGCATCCGTCCACTTCACACTCGGGCAGAATGTCGAGAATCTACTGCTGACGGGCGCTGACGACATCAGCGGCACGGGCAACGGTCTCAACAACACCATCATCGGCAACGCCGGCAACAACACGCTCGACGGCGGCGCGGGCATCGACGATCTCGAAGGCGGCGACGGCGACGACGTCTATATCGTCGACGAGGAGCGGGACAACGTCTTCGACAGCGGCGCTGACGACGTCGACACCGTCCGTGCCTCGGTGTCCTTCTTCTTGAACGACAGCCTGGAAAACCTGATCCTGACCGGACAGGCCGACATCGCCGGCGGCGGCAACGACGCCGCCAACGTCATCACCGGCAATTCCGGGCACAACACCCTCGACGGCGGCGGCGGGGCAGACGTTCTCGCAGGCGGCATCGGCGACGACGTCTATCTCGTCGATAGGACGGACGACGCCGTGACGGAAACCGCGGGGCAAGGCGACGATACTGTTTTCGCCTCCGCCGATTTCACGCTGACCGACAACATCGAAAACTTGGTCCTGATCGGCGTGGCCATCAATGGCACGGGTAACGACGGCGCCAACGCGATCACCGGCAATGCGCTCGCCAACATTCTCGACGGCGGCGTCAACGCCGATCGGCTCGTCGGTGGCGACGGCGACGATACATATCTCGTCGACAGCACGGGCGATACGATCGTCGAAGAGGCGAGCCAGGGAAGCGACACGGTGCGCGCTTCGGTGAGTTTCACACTCGCGGCCCATGTCGACAATCTCATCCTCCTCGGCGGCGGCGAACTCTCGGGCACAGGCAATGCCGAGGCCAACGAGATCACCGGCAACGGGTCCAGCAACACGCTCGACGGCGGTGCGGGAGGCGACCGTCTCATCGGTGGCGACGGCGACGACACCTATCGGGTCGATAGCGGCGCCGACATGGTGATCGAGAACGCCTTGGAAGGCGTCGACACGGTCATCGCATCGGTGACTCATACGCTCGCGGCCCATGTCGAGCACCTCATTCTCAGCGGAACAGCAATATCGGGGCACGGCAACGCGCTCGACAACCAGATCACCGGCAACGACGCCAGCAACATTCTCGATGGTCACGCGGGCGCCGACACCCTTTCGGGCGGCATCGGCAACGACATATACATCGTCGACGACCAGAATGACGTCGTGATCGAGGAATTCGCACGCGGATCGGACACGGTCCGGGCCTCCGTGTCCTACACGCTCACCGCGGAGGTCGAACACTTGGTTCTGACCGGTACGGGTCCGTTGTCCGGCACCGGAAACGATCTCGACAACACGCTCATCGGGACCACCGGCAACAATACTCTCGACGGCAGCGCGGGTGCCGACACGCTCGACGGCGGACGTGGCGATGATCTCTACATCGTCGACAATCTCGGCGACATCGTGAAGGAAAGCGCCGCCGGATTCGGCGTCGACACGGTCGAAGCTTCTGTGTCGTATACTCTTGCAGCCAATGTGGATCATCTCACGTTGACGGGCGGCGACGACATCGACGGCACCGGCAACGGACTCGCCAACATCATCAACGGCAATTCCGGCAACAACATTCTCGACGGTGGCGCAGGCGCGGATGCGATGTCCGGCGGCGCAGGCGACGACAGCTATATCGTCGGCGATGCGGGAGACACGGTGAGCGAAACCGTGGGATCGGACATCGACACGGTGTTCGCATCGGTGAGCCACACCCTCTCGGCCCATGTGGAGCATCTCTCCCTGACCGGGACGGGATCGATCGCCGGTACCGGCAACGAACTTTCCAACATCATCATCGGCAATTCCGGCGACAACCTGCTCGTCGGCGGCGCCGGCAACGACATGCTCGATGGCGGCGCGGGCAGCGACAGGGCCGGTTTCTCCGGCAATCTGGCCGATTATCTCATCACGCGAAACCTCGACGGCAGCATCAGTGTCGCCGACACCACCCTCGACCGGGACGGAACGGACCTCCTG
>NZ_JBFUKD010000142.1:0-7239 GCF_056401005.1 Microvirga sp. P4_G7
CGCAACGGACAATTCCTGCCTGTGCGTCTCTACCACCGCATCGCCTTCGGCCAGGACGGCCGCATGGGCGCATCGCGCACGCTGGTGCTCAATCGTTCGTCCGGCTCGGATGTGGACGAGGGACAGCGCGCGGCGGAAGTTCGCTTCGCGCGGTTCTTCAACAACACGCCGATCGCCATCGCGACCGTGAACCGCGCGGGGCGTCTCGTTCAGGCGAATGGACCCTTCACCAAACTGTTCGGCATTCTTCCGCGTGCCAGTGATACCGGCGGCGATGGCGTCGCGATCGCGAGCGCTTTCCGCGATGGCGAAGGCGGGCAGGTCGAAGCGGCGCTCAAGGCGGCGTTGGAAGGCCAGGGCGAAGTCCAGCCGCTCGAACTGCATACGGCCGGCTCGACTGAACGCTCCGTTCGCGTCTGGGTGACGTCCGCGGGCGACGCCAACGAGAAGAGTGATTACGTCATTCTCTATGCGCTCGACACCACCGATTTCCGGCGCGTCGAGGAGCAGTTGGCGCAATCCCAGAAAATGAATGCGGTGGGGCAGCTCGCCGGCGGCGTTGCGCACGATTTCAACAACGTCCTGCAGGCGATCATCGGTTACAGCGATCTCCTGCTCTCCAACCATCGGCCGACGGACCCGTCCTTCCAGGACATCATGCAGATCAAGCAGAACGCGAACCGGGCCGCGAGCCTGGTGCGGCAATTGCTTGCCTTCTCGCGTCGCCAGACGCTTCGGCCGGAGGTGCTCAACCTCAATGACCGTCTCTACGATCTCTCCATGCTGTTGAAGCGCCTGCTCGGAGAGCGCGTCCAGCTCGACCTCAACCATGGACGTGATCTGTGGTTCGTGAAGGCCGATGTGAACCAGTTCGAGCAAGTGATCGTCAACATGGCGGTCAACGCCCGCGACGCGATGCCGGGCGGCGGCAAGCTCGGAATCCGCACGGCGAATGTCGCCGCCTCGGATGCGGCGCGGCTCAAGGTGAGCGGCATGCCGCCCGCCGACTACGTGCTCGTGGAAGTATCCGACAGCGGCACGGGCATGACGGCCGAAATCCTCGAGAAGATCTTCGAGCCGTTCTTCACCACGAAGGATGTCGGTAAGGGGACGGGCCTCGGGTTGTCGACGGTGTTCGGCATCGTGAAGCAATCGGGCGGCTTCATCGACGTCGATTCGCGCATCGGCCAGGGGACGGTCTTCAGCATCTATCTGCCGCGACATATCCCGGACGCGGACGCRCCGGTCGAGGATCCCAAGGCGGAAAGCGTCAAGAAACCGGCCGCCGACATGACTGGGCAGGGCGTCATCCTGATCGTCGAGGACGAAGACCCGGTGCGCGCGGTGAATGCGCGCGCGCTCGGTGCCCGCGGCTACACGATCCTCGAGGCCGCCTCCGGGGTCGAGGCGCTGCAGATCATGGACGAGCAGGGCGACTCGGTCGATCTCGTCGTCTCCGACGTGGTGATGCCGGAAATGGACGGCCCGACACTGCTCGGCGAACTGCGCAAGCGCTATCCCGACCTGAAGGTGATCTTCGTGTCCGGCTACGCGGAGGACGCCTTCAAGAAGAACCTTCCCGACGGGGAGGAATTCAACTTCCTGCCCAAGCCGTTCAGCCTTCGCCAACTGGTCGAGACCGTAAAACAGGTCATGGCCCGCTGATTGCCGGCGCGGTTGCGAGAACCGTGCTGCGGGAATCAAGACTGGAATCAAGAAAAGTGCCCCATGGGCAGGGTGGTTGAAGGTATCGGGCCGACTCGCTGGCGGGGCTTGTAACGTGTTGTTAAACAAGAGTTTTGAGTAGAACAAAAAAAGAACTTGCGGGCAGGAACAAATAGTGTACGGATGATGCGGCAACACATCGTTGAGACTCAATCGTCGCCCGTGCCATAAGGAAGCCTGGACATGTCTCAGTCATCTCTGCGACTGGTGGAAAGCTCATCAATGGATAAAGATAAGTCGAAGGCTCTCGACGCGGCGCTCTCTCAGATCGAGCGCAGCTTCGGCAAGGGCTCGATCATGAGGCTCGGCAAGGGGCAGCAGCCGCTGGAGATCGAGACGATCTCGACCGGTTCGCTCGGGCTCGATATCGCGCTCGGCGTCGGCGGTCTTCCCCGCGGCCGGGTCATCGAGATTTACGGACCGGAATCGTCCGGTAAGACCACGCTCGCGCTCCATACGGTCGCGGAAGCGCAGAAGAAGGGTGGCGTTTGCGCCTTCGTGGACGCCGAACACGCCCTCGATCCGGTTTATGCCCGCAAGCTCGGCGTCGTTCTCGACGATCTCCTGATCTCTCAGCCCGATACGGGTGAGCAGGCGCTCGAGATCGCCGATACGCTCGTCCGCTCCGGCGCCGTCGACGTGCTCGTCATCGACTCGGTCGCGGCGCTGACGCCGAAGGCGGAACTCGACGGCGAGATGGGCGACGTGCAGCCCGGTCTCCAGGCACGCCTGATGAGCCAGGCGCTGCGCAAGCTCACCGGTTCGATCTCGCGATCGAACACGATGGTGATCTTCATCAACCAGATCCGCATGAAGATCGGCGTCATGTATGGCAGCCCGGAGACGACGACGGGCGGCAACGCCTTGAAGTTCTACGCTTCGGTCCGTCTCGACATTCGCCGCGTCTCCACGCTCAAGGATCGGGATGAAGCAATCGGCAACTCCGTGCGCGTGAAGGTCGTGAAGAACAAGGTCGCTCCGCCCTTCAAGCAGGTCGAATTCGACATCATGTTCGGCGAAGGCGTCTCGAAGGTGGGCGAGCTCGTGGATCTCGGCGTGAAAGCCGGCATCGTCGAGAAATCCGGCGCCTGGTTCTCCTATGACAGCCAGCGCCTCGGCCAGGGCCGCGAGAACGCCAAGCAGTTCCTGCGCGACAACCCGGATGTGGCCGAGAAGATCGAGGTGCTGATCCGCCAGAACTCCGGCGTCCTGGCAGACCGGATCCTCGATCAGGCCACCCCGACCGAAGACGACCTCGACGAGGGCGCCGCCTGACGCCCTGGCGACAGGCCAGGAGGGTATTCGGGACGCCCCATCGCTTCATTGTCGCAGCCGGCGGTGATGCGGGGACGTGCCGGTCGGGTTCGTGAATGCGAACCCGGACCCTTGGGTTTTGCCTCTTTCGAGCGTTTGCCAGATTTTGCCTCCTTCCAGATTTTGCCTCCTTCAAGGGCAAACAAAGGGCCGTCGCGAGAGATCGCGGCGGTCTTTTTCGTTGCGGTCTTTCCTAAAGCCAAACCGCCACTCCTCCCCTTGCCATCCTCCCCGGCGAGCGAAGCGCCGCCCTCTTCATCCCCGGTGAGCGAAGCGAGGGAAGGGACCCACGACTGGGCGAGCCGCGCTATGAGTACCCTCCAGCGGCTTTGCCGCTTGCGGCGGGGAATGACAGGGGCTCGCCATGGGTTCCCTTCCGCTCCGACGGCTCCGCCGCCTGCTGCCCGGAATGACAGAGGTGGCGCAGTTCCCCAAAAGCGTGCCTCGACAGAGCTTGCGGCTGCGTCTAAAACCGGCCGCAACCAACACCTTGAGGACAATTCGTCCCAACGATTGAGCTTAGAATTTCATGAGCGGCGTCAACGAAATCCGGTCGGCCTATCTCGATTATTTTGCCAGGAACGGCCACGAGGTCGTCGCCTCCAGCCCGCTCGTGCCGCGCAACGATCCGACGTTGATGTTCACCAATGCCGGCATGGTGCAGTTCAAGAACGTCTTYACCGGSGTCGAGAAGCGKCCSTATYMGCGSGCGACGACGKCGCAGAAATGCGTSCGYGCSGGCGGCAAGCAYAACGAYCTCGACAATGTCGGCTACACCGCGCGCCACCACACGTTCTTCGAGATGCTGGGCAACTTCTCGTTCGGCGATTACTTCAAGGCGCAAGCCATCGAGCTGGCGTGGAATCTGATCACCAAGGAATTCGATCTTACGAAGGATCGTCTCCTCGTCACCGTCTATCACGACGACGAGGAAGCGGTGACCCTGTGGAAGAAGATCGCAGGTTTCTCGGATTCGAAGATCATCCGCATCCCGACCTCCGACAATTTCTGGCAAATGGGCGATACCGGCCCATGCGGACCGTGCTCCGAGATCTTCATCGATCAGGGCGACGCGCTGCAAGGCGGGCCGCCCGGTTCTCCGGACGAAGACGGCGATCGCTTCCTCGAATTCTGGAACCTCGTGTTCATGCAATACGAGCAGATCGAGCCGGGCAACCGCATCGTGCTACCGAAACCCTCCATCGATACGGGCATGGGCCTCGAGCGCATCGCTGCGATCATGCAGGGCGTTCACAGCAACTACGATACCGATCTCTTTCGCACGCTCATCGATGCGGTCGCACATGCGACCGGCGTTGCGCCTGAGGGCGCGCGCAAGGCGTCGCACCGCGTCATCGCCGATCACTTGCGCGCGTCTTCCTTCCTCGTCGCGGATGGCGTGTTGCCGTCGAACGAGGGCCGCGGCTACGTGCTTCGCCGCATCATGCGCCGCGCCATGCGGCACGCGGAATTGCTCGGCGCGAAAGAGCCGCTGATGTATCGCCTGGTCCCCGCGCTCGTGCGCGAGATGGGGCAGGCGTATCCTGAATTGGTGCGCGCCGAGGCGCTCATCACCGAGACGCTGAAACTCGAGGAATCGCGGTTCCGCAAGACGCTCGAGCGCGGTCTGTCCATTCTCGATGAAGAGACGCGTACGCTCGTTCAAGGCCAGAACCTGTCCGGCGATGTTGCATTCACGCTCTACGACACGTTCGGCTTTCCCCTCGACCTGACGCAGGACGCCCTGAAGTCGCGTGGGATCGGCGTCGACACGGATGCGTTCAAGGCGGCGATGGAACGCCAGCGCGAGATGGCGCGTGCGGCATGGTCGGGCTCCGGTGAAGCGGCGACAGAGACCGTGTGGTTCGGCGTCAAGGAACGCGTCGGTGCATCCGAATTTCTCGGTTACGAAACCGAAATCGCCGAAGGCATCGTGCTCGCGCTCCTGAAAGACGGCAAGGAAGTCGCCGAACTGAAGGCGGGAGAAACCGGCCTCGTCGTTCTCAACCAGACGCCATTCTACGGCGAGTCCGGCGGTCAAGTCGGCGACACCGGCGTGATGAAAGGCGAGGGCGCGCGCGCGCGCGTTACCGGAACCGAGAAGAAACTCGGCGATCTGTTCGTGCATCACGTCATCGTCGAACACGGCACGCTGAAGACGAGCCAATCGCTCGAACTCATCGTCGACCACGACCGTCGTTCCGCCGTGCGTTCCAACCATTCCGCGACGCATCTTCTCCATGAGGCGTTGCGGCAGGTGCTGGGTGACCACGTGGCGCAGAAAGGTTCGCTCGTTTCCGCCGATCGTCTGCGCTTCGACTTCAGTCACCCGAAGCCGGTGAGCGACGAAGAGGTTCGGCGCGTCGAGGATATCGCCAACAAGGTGTTGTTGCAGAACGAGCCGGTGGTCACGAAGCTGATGGCCGTCGACGAGGCGATCGAATCCGGTGCGCGGGCGCTGTTCGGCGAAAAGTACGGCGACGAAGTTCGCGTYGTSTCCATGGGCAAAACCGAAGGCAACCGAACCTTCTCCGTCGAGCTCTGCGGCGGCACGCATGTGAACCGGACCGGCGACATCGGCGTCATCACTGTCGTCTCCGAGGGYGCGGTCGCGTCCGGCGTGCGCCGTCTCGAAGCGATGACGGGCGACACGGCGCGGCATCACCTGTCGCAGGACAGTCGCCGGCTGCGCGAAATCGCCGGCCTGTTGAAGATCCCGGCCGACGAAGCATCCGAGCGTCTGAACGCACTCCTCGAAGACAAGCGCAAACTGGAACGCGAACTCACTGAAGCGCGCCGCAAGCTCGCCATGGGTGGCGGCTCATCGGAAAGCGATCCGGTGCGCGACGTCGCCGGCATCAAACTCATGGCGCGTGCCGTATCCGGCGTCGAGATGAAGGACCTCAAGAGCCTCGCCGACGAGGGCAAGAAGCGGCTCGGCTCCGGCATCGTCGCCATCGTCGGTGTCGGTGACGACGGCAAGGCCGGCATCGTCGTCGGCGTCACGGAGGATCTGACGTCGAAATTCGATGCGGTATCGCTCGTGCGGGTCGGCTCGGAAAAACTCGGCGGCAAGGGCGGCGGCGGTCGACGCGACATGGCACAGGCGGGCGGACCCGACGGCGGCCAGGCAGAGGCCGCACTCGACGCCATCGAAGCGGCACTCTCGACAGCCGCATAAGAGGACGAGCGCCGTGGCGGGGCATGCACACACGGCACGGCGTAAGTTCTACGACATCCTGGAACGCAGCAGTGCCAACGATTTCGCCGTCAATGCGCTGCACGCGTTCCTCATTGCCCTCATCCTCGTCAATGTGACGTCGGTCGTCCTCGAAAGTGTGCCGTCCTTTCGGCATGCGTTCGGGATTCCCTTCATCGTGATCGAAGTCTTCAGCGGCATCGTGTTCACCGTCGAATACGCGTTGCGCCTGTGGTGTGCGCCTGAGCATGCCCCCTGGCGACGAATGCAGCCTTGGCGCGCCCGATTGARGTTCGCCCTACAGCCGCAATCCATCATCGATCTGTTGGCGATCGTGCCGTTCTATTTTTTCTACTGGGATGTCGGCGGCCTGAGAGCGCTTCTCCTGCTGCGGCTCTTCCGGTTCTTCAAACTCGCGCGCTATTCGCCGGGGCTTTCGAGTTTGATGGAGGCCATCTATTCGGAGCGGYGCGCGTTGATCGCGTGCGGCGTCATTCTGCTCGGCGCCGTTCTTCTCGCGGCGTCGGCGATGAATCTGGTCGAGCGCGAGGTTCAGCCGCAGAAATTCGGAACGATCCCGGATGCGATGTATTGGGCGATCGTGACGTTGACGACGGTCGGCTATGGCGATGTCGTGCCCGAGACGCCGCTCGGGCGTGCGATCGCCGGTCTCACCGCCGTAATGGGTCTGATCATGCTGGCGTTGCCGGTCGGCATCATCGCGAGCGCGTTCTCGCGCGAGATTCACCGGCGCGATTTCGTCATCACCTGGAGCATGGTCGCGCGGGTGCCGCTGTTCGCCGATCTCGACGCGGAAGAGATCGCCTCCATCATGCGCCACTTGCGATCGCAGAGCTGCGTGCCGGGAGAGGTGGTCGTTCGCAAGGGCGAAAGCGCACACGCCATCTACCTCATCGCGTCGGGAGACGTCGAAGTCCAACTACCCCAGGAACCTTTGAGATTGGGTGCGGGCGATTTCTTCGGCGAGATGTCCGTCATGT
>NZ_JBFUKD010000143.1:0-7185 GCF_056401005.1 Microvirga sp. P4_G7
ATGGAGACACGGTCGCTGACTGGCGAGTAACCGGAGCAGGCATTCGCGCAGGTTGAACGCACTCCTGGTTGCTTGCTTCCCTGTGCGGCACGATCTCCTCAAGAAAATCCTGCCGCAATCGGATCCTGCGCGCTATCGGGCGCCTCGGAAACGCGTTACCGCGTACGGCGCCGGATCGGTAAAGGTTTGCTGTCCCGTAATCATCTCCGCGATCAAGCGGCCGGTCACCGGTCCGAGTGTAAAGCCGTGATGGTTGTGACCAAAAGCCAGCCACATACCCGGATGGCGCGGAGCGGGCCCGATGACGGGTCTCATGTCAGGCAAGCACGGACGACTTCCCATCCAAGGTTCTGCCTCTAGACGCGTCCCCAGAGGAAAGACAGTGCGGGCAAGGGGCTCCGTTCGTTCGAGTTGCTGCGGCGTCGGCACGGAGTCACGCGGTGCGAATTCAATACCTGTCGTCAGGCGGATGCCCTGTGCCATCGGAGCGAGCAGATAGCCACCATCCGTATCGACCACTGGATGATGCAAAACCGCATCGCTGGCGGGACGGAAATGACGATGATAGCCGCGCTTCACAGCCAGTGGCACCCGATAGCCGAGGGGCCGAAGGACCATATCGGACCAAGGGCCCAGAGCAACCACCACCTCGCGCGCGCCCACGCGCCCATTTTGCGTCTGGACACTCCAACCGGATCCATCTTGGCGAAGCGTTCTTGCGTCGCCTTCCAGGACTTCCCCGCCGCGTTTCTCAAACAGTTTCGCATAGCCTTTCACGACTGCGCCCGGGTCAGGAACGCTGGCCGCATCGAGCCAGTGAATGCCGCCGATGAGAACGTCAGAGAGGTGGGGCTCGCGCCTTTGAAGTTCGGCGCGATCCAACACATCGAAGCGAAGGCCATAGAGTCGCAGCGACTCGGCATTCTTCACCGCTCGATCGAGCGATCCGGGCGTGCGGAACGCGTCGATCCAGCCGCCCTTGCGCAGATCCTTCAGCAGACCTGCTTCCGCCATCAGATTCTCGTGCTCGATCAAGGAGCGTTCGATCAGAGGCAACATATCGCCTGCCGCGCCGCGAAGTTTGGAGGGCGACGATTCACGCCAAAAACGCCAGAGCCACGATGTAAGCCTGGGAACGTGAAGCCAGTCGAACCGGACATCGGCCGAGCGATTCAGCGCGTAAAGCGCGAGGATCCTCAGGTCGCGCGGAACGCCATAGGGAATGACGCTCGAGCGCTCTATTAGGCCCGCATTGCCATAGCTCGTCTCTTCGCCCGCACCGCGTCGATCGATCAACGCGACGCGGCGACCCCGCTGCTGGAGGTGGAGCGCCGCGGATACGCCGACGATTCCCGCTCCCAAGACGAGAACGTCCGCATCGCCCTGTCCGTGAGCCGTCGACACGGCCGTCACGCCGCCCGGAGATGAAGACGATGGATTTCGAAGGCCATCTTCACATCCTCGATCCCGAGCCCCATCGATCGGAAGAAGTGCGGCATGCCATGGTCGGCGGCGCGTGCGCGGCCGGTTGTCAGTTCGCCGCCGTCTCTCACGGCGAGCACCATCTCGCCGGCGATAGCGGGACTTACGGTTCGATCGTCGCAATACACATTCATGTGCGGCAGCGTGGCCGCCGGAATTTCATGCGCCATAGCGACGTTCGTGCTGATGGAGGTCAACAACATCTGGGTTCTATCTCATCTTCCGAAAGCACGCGTGTGCCAGAGGAAGTACAGAGCAATACCACCTCCGCCCCTCTCAAGGCGAGCGCGCGGTGCGGCTGCGTCCAGATAGGGCGGTGCGGTGCGAGCCATCGTCAAACTCTTCGTCGCACGGAAGCCTCGGATCGGGGAGCCGGCACGAACACCTCCATCCTGGCCACCACAATGTCGTCCAGCGGATGGACGGGCCGGGGGACGCGATCGAAGGTGAATTTTCTCAGATCGGGCGAGGCGAGCGCACCGCTGTCGCAAACCAGAACGCGACCTGCAATCGGCTCGAAGGCCGCGCGAAAGTGCTGCATCGACTTGACGGCGACGATGACCTTCTCGGTCGGCTCGATCCCGAAAGCACGGAACTGCTGGAGGTCATGCGCCTGGTGCGGTTCCGTTGCGATCACGATGAGAACGCGTCCCACTTTCACGACCGCCGTCGGGCCGAATGACATGCGTACTCCCGCATACATCGGGCCATCGCACACGTAGGATCCCTCGGACACGCTCACCAAAGTCGCTTCCAATTCGAGGGGCTCGCCGCCGAACGTTGKATCGATCTTGCCGCCGAGACGGATCAAAACCTTTTCGCCTGGTGTCCTCTCCTGGAGCGCCAAAGCGGTTTCCAGATCGATGATCGGGCATATGCACGCATCGGCATCGGCAGCAATCAGCGCTTTGAGCAAGTTGGTCGCGTCTCCGTAGCCGCCGGCTCCCGGATTATCGGCATAATCCGCGATGACGATGGGGCCATTGCTCTTCCCATCGAATGAATGGAGAGCGGAGGCGACTGCCTCCTCCGGGGTGAGAAACTTGTTCACGAGTTCGCCGCGCATGGCCCACATCGCCTCAGCTGCCTCCTCGGCAAAGCGCAGATGAGGTCCCGGGTCGCCCGAGTAAGTGACGGTGATCGTCGGCCCGATCTCCGCGATATCGGCATAAGGAAACGCGCCGTTGACGCTCACGGCTAAAACGCCCGGCTCCTGTTCATAAGCACGCGCACGGTCCATCAGCGCCACGAGCGGCCCGACATCGGTACGCCCGCCATTGGCATCTTCAAGCATCGGCGGGCGAACGAAAAGCGTGCATGGACTGATCTCACCCGCCATCGTCCGATGAAGCAGCTCTCCGGCGTGTCGGCCAGCAATCCGCATGTCGATGTGCGGATACGTCTTGTAGGAAACGAGGATATCGGCGTGTTCGCACATCCGTCGCGTCACGTTGGCATGGAGATCCAGCGTGACGGCAATCGGGATATCGGGCCCGGCGATGCGACGGAGCCGCTCAAGAATCTCACCCTCCCCGTCGCCCAAATCGGTGGTGACCATCGCGCCGTGGAACGCGAGAAGGATGCCGTCGAGCCTTTCCCCCTCGCGGCGCACCGCCTCTTCGACAGTTTGGAGGATTTCCTCGAACGCCTCTTGCGTGACACAACCGGCAGGGTTCGCGTGTGCGCTCAGAACGTGAACAAGATCCCATTGTCTTTCGCGCGAAACATCAAGAAATCCGGCGACTTCGGTGTTGGTTCCCTCGAGCGCACGGATAGCATCTTCGCCGTACGCAAGAAACATATCGGCAAAACGATCGAGGGAGGTCAAACGGCTGCTGAAGGAATTGGACTCGTGCATGATCTGTGCCGAAAGAACGCGGTAGGTCATGTCGTCTCCGAAAAAGGTTGAGCGAAGGTCGAACCGCTGCTCGACGCCGCAGCGGCCCTCACATCGTCATGGCAATGGATGAATTCGTCGGCCGCTTTTCAGCGACAGACGCAACGATGAAAGTGGCCGCTATTTCGCGGCGAGATCGCGCTTGAACCACTTCTGCGAGAGACGCGAGACGGTTCCGTCGGCGATCGCCGCTGCAATCGCGCCATCAAAGAGCGCCTTCAATTCGGGATCGTCCTTTCGCAACCCGACTGCAACGCCACGGCCCATGAAGCCGCCGGTGAATCCGGGTCCCGCAATAACATAATCCTCGAAGCCCGGCTTGCTGAGTGTGATGTCGAGCGTCGTTGTAGCTGCCGCGACCGCATCGACGCGACCCGCCGCGAGATCGAGATCGTGCTGTTCGGTCGTCTTATATTCGCGGATCTCGACACCCTGGAACAGACGCTCCATCAGCGTTGCGAGCGTCGTCGATCCTTGCACGCCCACGACCTTGCCTTTGAGAAGCGGCTTTAGCTCGTCCGCTGCTTTCTGCGCCGAGGCTTGATCGGTGCCGATGTCGAAAACCTTGTCGTTCCGAATTTTTCCCAAGGGCGAATCCTTGGCAACGAGGAAGGCACCGGGTGTCTTCGCATAGGGTTGCGAGTAATTGATGACTTCCAGGCGTTTGTCCGTGATCTGCATCCCGGCCATGATCGCATCGTACTTGCGCGCATTGAGAGCGGGGATGATGCCATCCCAATCCTGGGCGACGACCTCGCACTTGACCTTCATTCGAGGACACAACTCGGCGATCAGATCGATCTCGAAGCCTTGCAGCTTGCCGCCCGGACCTGTGAAATTCCAAGGAGCATAGGCACCCTCCGTCGCAATCTTCACGGTTTCCCATGCCTTGGCTTGCGCCAGGGCGCTGCTCGTCAAGACCGTCATGCCGATTGCGGCCAATCCAAGTACCCGAGTCAATTTCATCGAACCGATCCCTTTTATGAATGGTGAGCGCGTGCCCACGGGCTCACCGCGCAGGGCAAAACCTTGCTCTAGACAGCAGGGCTCACGCAACCGAGAATGTCTCGCGGTAAACTGTGAGAAAAACTAACAATGTCGTCGCGGCGATTGCCACCATTGAACGCCCTGCGCGCCTTCGAGGCCGCTGCGAGACGCAAGTCCATTTCGCGGGCGGCCGAAGAGCTCGGCGTGACCCACGGCGCCATCAGTCACCAGCTCAGGGCTCTCGAAGCTTTTCTCGGAACTGATCTGCTCGAGCGGGCCGGCAACCGCTTCAAGCTGACCCTGACGGGAGAGCAACTGCTCGGGCCCCTCAGCTCAGGGTTCGATATGCTGATGTCCGCGCTCATCAGCCTGGAAACACCGAGCGTGCGAGGCGACGTGACCTTGAGTGCTCCGCCCGCCCTCACCTGCCTCTGGATCGCGCCAAACCTGGGACAGCTCCTGCAACGCCATCCTGAACTTCGCCTCCATCTGCGGCCCTCCAACAGTCCGAAGGAGGTCATCGCGTCCGATGTCGACTTGTGCATCCGCTACGGCGATGGGATCTGGCCTGGTCGTCGCTGCGAGCGCCTCGCGGATCCCGATCTCTTTCCGGTCTGCAGTCCCGCCGTGTTCGACGGCGAGATGCGGGCATTGGCCGAAATGCCATTGCTCTGCGCAGCCAACGGACATGAATGGGATCTGTGGCAAGCAGCCGTTCCTCAAGGCAGCATCTTGATGGGAGGGCGCCACTTCATGGGCAACCATCTGGCCATGATCGAGGCCGCTGTCGCGGGCGTGGGCCTCGCGATGGGCGACGACATCACGTGCCGGCGTTATCTCGCGTCAGGGGAGCTGGTGCGGCCCTTCAAAGAAAGCGCACGCGCGCCCGCCGCGTTTTTCCTGATCGACGCCGGTGACCACGAACGCCGTCCCGCCGTGATGGCGGTACGGCGTTGGATGTTGGAAAGCTTTCTGAACAACACGACTTCTTGAACACAACGACGAAAGATGACGTCGCACGACCATCATCGGCTCTGATAGTGAAGTTCCTTCGCTCCACCTTCACCTGAGATCCATCCGGATGCATTCTATGAGAGCCATTTCACTCCTCGGCGCTTCTCTTCTCGTCGTTCTCGGCGGCGCCGTTCTCGCCCAATCTCCCAATCCGCACGCGGGCCACGCCATGCCCTCCACGCCGGCATCGAAGGGCAGCCCATCGACGGTTGCCTACGAGGCAGCCGCGGCTCGGATGCACAAGGACATGACGATCCCTTACACCGGGAACGCGGACGTGGACTTCGCCAAGGGCATGATCCCCCATCACCAAGGCGCCATCGACATGGCCCGGATTGTCCTCGAATACGGCAAGGACCCGGAGCTCAAGAAGCTGGCGCAGGAAATCGTCCAGGCTCAGGAGAAGGAAATCGCCGTCCTGAACAGCTGGCTCAAGACGAAGGGTCAGTGACCTCGGACGGGCGTGCCGAGGTCTGCCGGCATGCCCGTTTACACCCTTTGGTATAAGGCGAAGCCTTGTGTCGCTCCGCCGCGTGGGTCTCCCCTTGCGGAGCAAAGGGTTGTCAGGCACAGAAGGAGAAACGGGGAGCAGCCTGGCCGCAATCGATGAAAAATGTGCGTGAGTTTATGTGGCCTTTCATCGGGCTTGCAGCGGTGGTCGTCTCCGGTTGGCTTCTCTATCGCGAATTGCGTGGAATATCGCTCGACGACGTCTGGGACAGTCTCAAGGCCGTTCCGTCCCACCGCTTTCTGATGGCCGGTCTTTCGACCCTCGTGGCTTACGCGGCGCTCGCCTGGTACGACCGGATCGCCCTCCTCCACCTCGGCATCAGGCATATCTCGTGGCTGTTCGTCTCCGTGACCTCGTTCACCACCTACGCCCTGTCCCATAATATCGGCGCCTCCGTATTCTCGGGCGCCCTCGTGCGGTACCGCGCGTACTCGTCCAAGGGTCTGAGCGCCGCCCAGATTGCAGTCCTCGTCGCGTTGTGTTCCTTCACGTTCGGCCTGGGGACCGTCTTGCTGGGTGGCGTCGCGCTCACGCTCGATCCTGGCCTGCTCCACCGCCTCGAAGACCATCTCCCGGGAGCGCTGACCAACCCGACCACCGCGCGCCTCATTGGTTGCGTGCTCCTCGGCGTCGTCGCTCTTTATGTGGTTGGATCGATCCTTCACCTGCCCCCTGTCGTCATCCGCAAGGCCAAGCTGGAATATCCGCGCCCTCCCATCATGGTGCGCCAGCTCGTTGCCGCTCCCCTCGAGCTCCTGGGCGCCGCCGGCATCATCTACTTCATTCTGCCGGCGCATCTCGAGCCGAGCTTTCTCGTCGTCCTCGCGGTCTTTCTGGCCTCGTTCTCCGCCGCTTTGGTGAGCCACGCGCCCGGCGGGCTCGGGGTTTTCGAGCTCGTCTTTCTGGCCGCGATGCCGGACATTCCGAAGCCCGACATTCTCGCGGCACTCATCATCTTTCGTCTGTTCTACCTCTTGATCCCCTTCGCCTTGTCGATCGTCGTCATCCTGATCTTCGAGCGCTCGCGATTGAGCCAAGCGTGGAAGAACCGCGGCGCCTCCGGGCACGATCCGGTGCCGCCTACACCTCCGCTGATCTAAGCTTCCATGCGGATTTTCTGGCGAAGGCTCTGGTTCGGCCTCTCGACGGTGTTCGGCCTCAAGGCACGCGGATTCTTCATTCCATACCGCTATGCCGATGGCGTCGTTCCTGCAGATTATCCAGCCTTGCTATCCTATTTCGAAACGGCGACTCCTCGCTTCCTCGCTGTGCTGAACACGGTCCACCAATACGC
>NZ_JBFUKD010000144.1:0-7182 GCF_056401005.1 Microvirga sp. P4_G7
GTTTCGGGCGCTCCGAAGGTTCGGGCGATGGAGATCATCGACGAACTGTTTCGGGCGCTCCGAAGGTTCGGGCGATGGAGATCATCGACGAACTGGAAAAGGACAAGCGCGGTCCCTATGCCGGCTGCATCGGCTATTTCGGCGCCAACGGCGAGATGGACACCTGCATCGTGCTCAGAACTGCCGTCGTGAAGGATGGTCGAATGGCTGTTCAGGCCGGCGCCGGCATCGTCTACGATTCAGACCCCGCCTCCGAGCAGCAGGAATGCGTCAACAAGGCCAAGGCCCTGTTCCGCGCCGCGGAGGAGGCTGTCAATTTCGCCAGCCGCGCGCGCTTCGGGCAGTAGGACCGTCACCACCATGCCAGCACGGGCGAACCTTCACTTGACCTTGTGCCGCCGGTCGGCAAACGTGCCGATGCCATGACCCGCGTCCTCGTTATCGACAATTACGACAGCTTCACCTGGAATCTCGTCCATCTCATCGGGCCGCTCGCGACCTCGATGGAGGTCGTCCGCAACGACGCGGTGACCGTGGACGCGATCCTGGCCGCGAAGCCCGACGCGATCGTGTTGTCGCCGGGGCCGTGCACGCCCAACGAGGCCGGCATCTGTCTCGAACTGGTGAAACGGGCGAGCGCTGACATTCCCACTTTCGGCGTATGTCTCGGTCTTCAGGCCATCGGGCAGGTCTTCGGCGGCAAGGTGACCCGCGCGCCGCTGCCGATGCACGGCAAGGTTTCGGAAATCTCCCACAAGGGTGAAACCATCTTTCGCGGCATCAACCGTCCGTTTCGCGCGACGCGCTACCACTCGCTGATCGTCGAACGCGACCACAGCCCGGACGATCTCGCCGTCACCGCACAATCCGACGACGGATTGATCATGGCTCTCTCCCATCGTTCGCTTCCGATCCACGGCGTGCAGTTCCATCCGGAAAGCATTCTGTCGGAGCATGGGACGACGATCATGCGCAACTTCTTCGACCTCGCTTCCGCATGGAATGCGAGACGCGACACCAGCCCGTCGGCCAAGCACTGAAACATCATGGATTCCTTCAAGCCCTACCTCGCCAAGGTTGCCACGGGCGCGTCCCTGACGCGTGACGAGGCCCGCGCGGCATTCGACGATCTGCTTTCGGGCGAAGTGACCCAGGCGCAGGCCGGAGCCTTCCTCATGGCCCTGCGCGTGCGAGGCGAAGCGCTCGACGAGATCGTCGGGGCGGTCTCGGCGCTGCGCAGCCGAATGCTCAAAGTCGACGCGCCCAAGAACGCCATCGATATCGTCGGCACCGGCGGCGATCATTCCGGCAGCTACAACATCTCCACTCTCGCTGCGCTCATCGTCGCTGGCTGCGGGGTACCGGTGGCGAAGCATGGCAACCGGGCAGCCTCCTCGAAATCCGGAACGGCCGACGTTCTCGCTGCCCTCGGCGTCAAGCTCGGGCTCGATCCGGCCGGCCTGCATCGCTGCCTCGACGAGGCCGGCGTTTGCTTCATGTTCGCACAGGCGCATCACGCCGCCATGCGCCACGTGGCTCCCGTGCGCGTCGAGCTGGGAACCCGAACCCTCTTCAACTTCCTCGGCCCCTTGGCAAACCCCGCCAATGTATCGAAGCAGCTTTTGGGCGTTTTCTCAGAGGTTTGGCTCGAGCCCCTGACTCAGGTGCTGAAGGAGCTCGGATCCACCAGCGTGTGGGCCGTCCACGGCTCCGACGGCCTCGACGAGATGACCACCACCGGCCCGACCTACGTGGCGGCGCTCGAGAACGGGACGATCCGTCGCTTTACCGTGACCCCCGAAGATGTCGGGCTCCCGATCGCCAAGATCGCGGACCTCAAGGGCGGCGATCCCGAGCATAACGCGACGCAACTGCGCGGCGTTCTGGAAGGCGCGCAGATTCCCTATCGCGACGTCGGCGTTCTCAATGCGGCCGCCTCCCTCGTGATCGCCGGCGAAGCCGCGAACCTGCGTGACGGTATCGACCGCGCCTCGCGCGCGCTTGACACCGGCGCGGCGAAGGCGGCTCTTGATCGTCTGGTCCGCACCTCGAACGCCTGATCCGCGTGCTTTCCGGTGCACGGCCAGACCGCGCCATTTCGCCGTGAGTAAATTCCATGAGTGACGTCCTCGCCCGCATCGAAGCCTATAAGCGCCGTGAGATCGCGGCGGCCAAGGTGGCCGTCCCGCAGGACGAGATCGAACGGCGTGCCCGCGCGGCTTCCGCCCCGCGCGGATTCGCTGCGGCCATCGAGCGGCATTTGTCCGAGAAGCGCCCGGCCCTGATCGCCGAGGTCAAGAAAGCGAGCCCGTCCAAGGGTCTCATCCGCCCCGATTTCGATCCCGCGACGCTCGGCAAAGCTTACGCCGAAGGCGGCGCGACGTGCCTTTCAGTCCTGACCGACGAGCCGTCCTTCCAGGGAAAGCCTGCCTACCTCGATCTCGCGCGGGAAGCATCGGGCCTCCCTGCCCTGCGCAAGGACTTCCTGTTCGAGCCCTATCAGGTGTTCGAGGCGCGTGCCTGGGGCGCCGATTGCATTCTCGTCATCATGGCGAGCGTTACCGACGCGGAGGCGCGCGCCCTCATCGAGACCGCGCACGCCCTGGGCATGGATGTTCTGGTGGAGGTCCACGATCGGGCCGAACTCGACCGCGCACTGCCGCTGAACACGAAACTCGTCGGCATCAACAATCGCAATCTGCGCACTTTCGAAGTCTCGCTCGCCATCAGCGAAGAACTCGCGCCGCTGATCCCAGCCGACCGCATCATCGTCGGCGAGAGCGGTGTCTTTACCCTGGCGGATATTCAGCGGCTGTCGAAGGTCGGCATCGATACTTTCCTCGTCGGCGAGAGCCTGATGCGCCAGACCGACGTGGCGCTCGCGACGCGTCGCCTGCTCTTCGGTGAGGCCGCATGACCACCCTCACGCATCTCGACCCGACCGGCGCCGCCAACATGGTCGACGTGTCGGAGAAGAGCGTGACGGCCCGGACGGCCACCGCCGAGGGCCATGTGGTCATGAAGCCGGAGACTGTCGCATTGATCCGCCAAGGCGATGCCAAGAAGGGCGATGTGCTCGGCACGGCGCGGCTCGCGGGCATCATGGCGGCAAAACGCACCCACGAGCTGATCCCGCTCTGCCACCCGCTTTTGCTGTCGAATGTCTCGGTGGATTGCGTCCTCGACGAATCCCTGCCCGGCGTTCGCGTGACGACGGAGGTGAAGGTCTCCGGCCAGACGGGCGTCGAGATGGAAGCGCTGACCGCCGCGTCCATTGCCTGCCTGACGATCTACGACATGGTGAAGGCCGCCGATCGCGACATGCGGATCGAAGGCATTCGTCTGCGCACAAAAAGCGGCGGACGTTCCGGCGATTACAATGCCCCATGACATTGGCTGAGAGGCGCGAAACATGGCGTTGATTTCGGTCGAGGAGGCTCTGCGGCGCGTGCTCGCCGGCGTTGAAACGCCAGTGGGAGCCGAACCCGTCGCGTTGTCCGCCGCGGCCGCGCGAACGCTTGCTGGAGACCTCGCCGCCGACCGCGACCAACCGCCCTTCCCGGCATCTGCGATGGATGGCTACGCCGTGCGGAGCGCCGACGCCTCACGGGTTCCTGCCCGGCTTCCGATCGTCGGAACGAGCGCTGCCGGACGTCGCTTTACGGGTGCGCTCGGCGCAGGACAGGCGGTCAGGATCTTCACCGGCGCACCGGTTCCGGACGGAGCGGATGCGATCGTCCTCCAGGAAGATACGGATCGTGTCGGCGACGAGGTCGTCATCAAGGAAAGCGCGCGCGCAGGACGTCATATTCGACCGGCCGGCCTCGATTTCAGCGCCGGCGACGTGCTGATCTCGCGCGRCGAACGCCTCGATGCACGGCATGTCTCTCTCGCCGCCGCGATGGGGCACGCCACCTTGTCCGTGCGCAGGAAACCGCGCGTCGCGATTCTCGCCACGGGCGACGAACTCGTGCGCGCGGGAGAACCGACCGGGCCGGATCAGATCGTCGCGTCCAGTCTACCGGCGATCGCGGCCATGGTCGCCAAGGCCGGCGGCGAGCCCATCGACCTCGGCATCGCCCGAGACACGATGGAATCGTTGAACGATCGGCTGCAGGCCGCGATCGACGCCAAGGCCGATATTCTCGTGACGCTCGGCGGGGCGTCCGTCGGCGAGCACGATCTCGTCCAGAGGGCGTTGATCGAGCGCGGCATGTCGCTCGATTTCTGGCAGATCGCATTGCGCCCCGGAAAACCGCTGATGCACGGGACGCTCAACGGCATGACGGCGCTCGGTCTTCCCGGAAATCCGGTGTCGTCCTTCGTGTGCGCCATTCTCTTTCTCGTACCGGCCATCCGCGCCCTCGTCGGCGACCCAGCGGCCGGGAGCGATCCGACCGAGCCCGCGATCCTCGGCGAGGATCTGCCGCCGAACGCCATGCGCCAGGATTACATGCGCGCCAGCTTGGCGACGGAACGGCCCGACAGCGCGCACGCGAACGTTCCCGTCGTGCGCCCGCACCCGATCCAGGATTCCTCGATGCTGCGTCTCCTCGCGACCTCGGAGGCGCTTCTGATCCGTCCGCCCCACGCGCCAGCCGCCTCATCCGGCGATGCATGCAGGATCATTCGGCTCACGCGATACTGCTAGCGGCGAGTACGAAACGTCTCGACGAGCCTGAATGAAAAGGCCCCGGCAACTGAATTGCCGGGGCCTTTTTAGATCCGATGCTGCGCTTCAACTAGATGAAGTACAGCTCCTTGTAGCTGAAGTTCTTCAAGGCGGCGTTCTTAGTGAAGGTCGCGATGGCGACACCGGCCTTCGCTCCCGAACCGTCGGCATCGTAGTACAGGATGCGCTTGGTCGCGTCGTAGACGAAGTAGTCGTTGGCGTCCAAGGCCTTCTCACCGATGGTGAAGAAGTCCTTCTTGAGGGCCACCGGMTTTGCCTCGGTGCCCTTCTTGATCGCGGTGTAGAGCGCCTTGTTGGCCTTGAACAGATCGTTCTCGAGCCGGATCACGTCGTCCCTCACGTTGTAATCCTTGATCGTGTCCTTGTTGCTCGTCTTGTTGAACTTGGTGTTGAACACGAACACGTCCTTGCCGGCGCCGCCGCTCAGCACGTCGTTGCCGAGACCACCCCAGAGGACGTCGTTGCCCGCACCGCCGCCGAGATTGTCCTTGCCGACGCCGCCCTTGAACACGTCGTTGCCTGCCGAGCCGGCCGTAAACTCCGGATTGGCGTCGCCGACACTGATCGTGAAGCTCTGCGTCGCAGTGCCTCCCTTTCCGTCAGACACGAGGACGGAGATTGCATGCGATGTCGCCTGTTCGAAATCCAGCTTGAAGCCGTCCTTGACGACGACCTTGTTGTTGACGATTTCGAACCGGTCGCTCGGTGCGGACAGGCTGTAGCTCAGGGGATCGTTGTCGAGATCCGTCGCCTTCAGGGTTCCGACGACCGTACCGTTGGCCGCGAGTTCCTGAACGACGGTGCCTTCCAGGGCGAGCCCTGTCGGCTGCGAGTTCGGAGGCGGAATGACGTCGGTGTTCTTGATCGTGAGCGTTACCGTACCAACCACGTCCTGCGTGCCGTCCGAGGCGAACAGCGTGTAGGAGATCGCGGTGTCCTGTCCGACTTGGATCTTCGCGTTGTCGGCGACCTGAACCTTGTTGTCGACGATCTTGAAGCGGCCGTCGGCACTGATCTTGCCTTGGCTGCCGGCCTGGGAATCGGCGAAACGGTAAGCCACCGTCTCTCCGTCGCCGTCTGTCGCCGGCAACGTCGCCACCTCGGCTCCGGTCCCCGCCGTCTCGAGAAGCTGCGCGACCGCGTTGGGCGCCGTCGGAAGCTTGTTGACGTTGGTGACCGTGATCACCGCGTTGCCGGGGGTCGTGGTGAGCCCGTCCGACGCGATCAACTTGTACGTCTTGGCCGTATCCTGCGTGACCTGGATCTTGGTGGCGTCCGCCACCTGGATCTTGTTGCCGACGATCTTGAACTTGCCGTCCGCGCTGATCGCGCCGTCGGATCCTTCCTGGAACGCCTCGAACTTGTAGGTGATCAACTGTCCGTCGTTGTCTCGCTCGGCCAGCGTCGCAACGTCGGCACTCGTCCCCAAGGTCTCCTGGACGCTGACGGTGACGTTCGGTGCCGGCGGAGGCGTGTTGCCGGGAACGATGTTCTTGATCGTGATGGTGACGTCGCCGGTCGCGGTGGCGTTCGCCGCTCCTGAGCCGTCATTCGCCGTAACCGAATAGGTGATCGGCGTATCGGCCGTCACATCGGCGACCGTACCGTTGGTCACGATGGTGTTGCCGACGATCTTGAACTTGCCGTCCGAGCTGACCAGGCCGTTCGAACCGGCGAGAGCGTTGGTGAACGTGTAGCCGATGAACTGGTTGTCATCGTCGCGATCATCCAACGTCACGACGGTCTGGTTGTTACCAGTGCCCTCGTTGACGTTCTCCGACCCGGACGGTGCAGTCGGAGCCTTGTTGACGTTCTTCACCGTGATCGTGACGTTGCCGGTCGCAGTGGCGTTCGCCGCTCCGGAGCCGTCATTCGCCACGACCGAGTAGGTGGCGGCGCTGTCGGCGGTCACCTCGGCGACCGTGCCGTTGGTCACGATCAGGTTGCCGACGATCTTGAACTTGCCGTCGGCACTGATCAGACCGTTCGATCCCGCGAGCGCGTTCGAGAACGTGTAGCTGATGATCTGATTGTCATCGTCGCGATCATCGAGCGTCACGACCGTCTGATCGTTCCCGGTGCCCTCGTTGACGTTGGCCGCCCCCGAYGGCGTCGTCGGGGCCTTGTTGACCGGCGCGACGTTCTTGACCGTGATGGTGACGTCGCCGATGGCGGTCGCATTCGCCGCACCCGAGCCGTCGTTCGCCACGATCGAGTATGTAATCGGCGTGTCCGCCGTCACATCCGCAACCGTTCCGTTGGTCACGATCAGGTTGCCGACGATCTTGAACTTGCCGTCCGAACTGATCAGGCCATTCGATCCGGCAAGCGCACTCGCGAACGTGTAGCCGATGATCTGATTGTCGTCGTCGCGGTCATCGAGGGTGACGACCGTCTGGCTCGCTCCCGTGCCTTCGTTGACGTTGGCAGCACCCGACGGCGTCGTCGGGGCCTTGTTGACCGGCGCGACGTTCTTGACCGTGATGGTG
>NZ_JBFUKD010000145.1:0-7178 GCF_056401005.1 Microvirga sp. P4_G7
GCGCAGCACTAYCGCGACGCSCGCATCGCGCCGATCTACGARGGMACSAACGGCATYCAGGCMATCGATCTCGTCATGCGCAAGCTGCCGCTTGCGGGCGGCGGGACGGTTGCGGCTCAGATCGCCTCCATGCGCGATGTCGTCGCGCGCTTGACGCGGACCGACAACGCCGAGTTCGCGTCCATTGCGCCCACGCTCGACATGGCCGTCGAAAGTCTCGCTCGTGCCACGCGCTTTCTTCAGGCAGCGTCTACCAGCGCTACACCGCAGGATGCGCTTGCAGGTGCCACGCCCTATCTCAACCTCTTCGGCATCGCCCAGGGAGGGATAGCCCTGGCGCAGTTGGCGCTGGCCTCGCACGACGCCATGCTGCGAGGTGAGAATGACGTGGCCCATCGCGGGCGAATTGCGCTTGCCCGCTTCTTCGCGGATCACATCGCGACCCGCGCCGATGGCTTGGCGCGAACGGTGATGGCCGGCACGGCGTCTCTCCTCAATGCCGCAGAGGCGCTCGCGCGTGACGTCTGATTCGGCGCTCGTCGGCGGAAGAGATCAAACCGCCAGATAGCGCTGCTGAAGGTCCGCGCGGGAATCAAAGGTCGCCCACGTTCCCTCGAATACGACGCGACCGCTGTCGAGCAGATAGAGACGTTCGGTGCACGTGCGCGCGAACCAGACGTTCTGTTCCGCGACGAGCAATGCCATTCCGTTCTGACGTCTCAAATCGAGCAGCTGCCGCACAAGTTGCTCGACGATCACCGGCGCCAACCCTTCCGTCGGTTCATCGAGCAGAAGGTATTCCGGACGGGCGAACATCGCCCTTGCGATGGCGAGCAATTGCTGTTGACCGCCGCTGAGCTCGAAACCGAGGCGCTTGCGCAGATCGGCCAGCATCGGAAACAACGCGAAGATCTCGTCGATCGCATAGGGAGAAACGTCGGGACGCGCCGCATGGCGTCCCATCGCAATGTTTTCCGCGACCGTCAGGTGCGGATAGATGCGCCTATCCTCCGGAACAAGTCCAAGACCGCGCCGCGCGCGACGGAAACTGGGAAGGCTGGTGATGTCCTCGCCGCGATGCTTGACGAAGCCGACGACGCGTGGACCGCCGCCCATGATGCTTTTCAGTAAGGTCGTCTTGCCGACGCCGTTTCGCCCTAGGATGGCGACGCCTTCCCCATCTCGAATCGATACTGTGGCATCCTGGACAATATGGCTGTCGCCATAGAAAGCGTTGAGCGATCCGACTTCAAGCATGGACAGGCTCCGATCCGAGATAGATCTCGCGCACCATCGCATCGTCGCGCACCTGCGCAGGAGTTCCGGTGGCGACCACGGCGCCTTGGTGCAGAACGGCGACGCGTGAGGCGAGGCCGAAGACCACCTCCATGTCATGCTCCGTCAGCACGATCGTCATCTGATGACGCTCCCTGATGGCGGCGATGAGTTCGGTCGCGGCACGCCGATCCGCCGGCGACATTCCGGCCGTCGGTTCATCGAGCATCAGAATCCGCGGGCGCAGCGCCAAGCTCATGGCGAGCTCGAGTCGCTTCTTGTCACCGTGGGACAACAGCCGTGCCGGTTCGTCGCGCTTGTCGATCAACCCCACTTCGAGAAGGGTCTGTTCGACGGCGTCGCGTACCTCGCGGGAGGGACTGCAGGCGAGAAGGCGGGAGGGACGCCGGCCGAGATTGCGCTCGTACGCCTCGATGGCGATCACCACGTTCTCTTCAGCGGTGAGTTCCGAGAACACGCGTGCGACTTGGAACGTCCGGCCGAAGCCAAGTCGCACCCGATTCCATTCCGGCATGCGGGTGACGTCGTCGCCCTCGAAGCGAACCGTACCGCTGTCCGCGAAGACTTCGCCGGTAAGCACCTTGAACAAGGTTGTTTTTCCGGCGCCGTTGGGACCGATGACGGCGAAGCTGTCGCCTTCGGCGATCGAAAGGTTGACGCGCTTGAGAACTTTGACCGACGGATAGTCCTTCACCACATCCGTGGCGAGGAGCATCGGGGTTGTCTTGGTGCCGTGGAGGATCATCGGACGATCTCCGGTCGTGCGGCAAGAACCGGTTTGCGGGCCATCCGTTTGCGCAGACGTGACAAGCCGCCGAGGAGGCCGCCCGGGAATGCCAGGACGACCAGCA
The DNA here is from genome assembly GCF_056401005.1 of Microvirga sp. P4_G7. Taxonomy (NCBI): domain Bacteria; kingdom Pseudomonadati; phylum Pseudomonadota; class Alphaproteobacteria; order Hyphomicrobiales; family Methylobacteriaceae; genus Microvirga; species Microvirga sp. P4_G7. Next base: position 2,148 of record NZ_JBFUKD010000145.1, read on the forward strand.
GCAAGATCGAGCCGATGACGATCTCCGACAACCCGTGCAGGGTGCGCGTGCCATATTCGAGCACCGCGAAAACGAGCGCGCCGACGGCCGGCCCCCAGAAACTCTGAACGCCGCCCAGAAGCGTATAGAGGATCGGCCGTGCAGAGAACGTCCAATGAGCGATCTCCGGCGTCAGCAATTGTAACCACGGCGCATACAGCGCACCGGCGATCGCGGTCGTTCCCGATGCGATGGCAAAAGAGCTGAGACGATAAGCCTGGACGTTGATGCCGAGGAACGCCGCGCGCTCCGGATCCTGCTGGATGCTCTTGAACACACGTCCGATGCGGCCGTGCATGACCCACCACAAACCGGTCGCGAGAAGCGCGCACATGGCGATCATGAAATAGTAGTAGTTGTTGCCGCTCGCGAGATCGATGCTTGTGAACCCGAGCGATAGGCGAGGGCGCCGGATACCCGTGAATCCGTCCTCGCGCCCGAGTGCGGGGATGTACGACAACAGCAGATAGACGATCTGGCTCAGTGCGAGTGTCAGGATCGCGAAATAGACGCCGACGGACCGCCGAAGGGCGATAATCCCGACAACGAGCGCGATGAACGCGCCGAACAGCCCTGCACCGGCAAACAGAAGCAGCGGATGCATCGCAGGCGCGGCTTTCGCCGCCCATGCGAAAGCGTAACCGCCGATGGCGAAGAACGACGCATGACCGAAGCTGACGAGACCAGTTTGGCCGAACATCAGATTCCAGCTCAATCCGAACACCACGTGCAATGCCAGGGTCCCGGCGACGAACACGATTCCCATATTGGTCACGAAGGGAAGCGAAACGAGGACGATGAGAACGATGGCCGCGACCGCGGTGTCTCGCTGCCAGGTGCTGCCGCTTGTCCGAGGCGTCATAGGCGGGCTCCTGCGATCAGTCCTTGCGGACGCACCAAAAGCATCGCGGCCATGGCGACATAGAAAAAGATGCCGGGCACCTCGGAGAAGATGACCGAGCCGTAGGAATCAATCACGCACAGCAGGATGGATGCGAGAAATGTTCCGCGAATATTGCCCATGCCGCCGACGATCAGGACACCGAAGGCTTGCACCACGAACACGCTGGCGAGGTTGGGTGAGAGGGTCTGGTTCGGCAGCAACATGCCGCCAGCGAGGCCCGCCAAGAAGAAGCCGATGACGACGATCCATGCGTAGAAGCGCGGGACGTTGATTCCAAGCATTCCGGCCATCCACGGATCGCTTGCGACGGACTTCATGAGTTTGCCGGTGGCGGTGTGCTGAAGGATCCACTCGAGCACGACATAGCAGAGCACGCCAAGGCAGATGATGAAGACGGCGAAAACCGGCATCACGAGGTCGTCGACGATCAGTGCCCCGCCGAGTGCTGCTGGGGTCATGACGCTATGGAATGAAACGCCCCAGATCGCTTTGACGGCGCCTTCCGAGATCAACAGGAGTGCATAGGTGGCGATCAGCGAATAGGCTTCATCAACATGCTGGAGCGGCCTGAACACCAATCGCTCCACCGCCAGACCGCAGAGGCCCACCACCACGCCAGCGACGATACTGATGAGGATGTAGGCGAGGGTCGAGGTGTCGCTGGCAAATGTTTTGACGAGGGAGAACGCAAGGTACGCACCGATCATGAAGAAGCCGCCATGGGCGAAATTCAGGATTCGGAGAATGCCGAAGACGAGCGTCAGCCCCGTGGCGAAAAGGAATACCACCATTGCGGTGAAGAGGCCGTTGAAGAGTGGCCCGAGAAGGAGCGCAAGCACGATCGTTCACCTGTCCGTCAACCTGCCGGCGGTGCGCCGACAGGTTTTGAGCGTGAATTCAACTGAGTGATGAAGAGATCGCTCAGCGCTTGTTGTAGAGGAACTTCAGAGGCTGCCCTGGCGACGGTTCTTCGCTCAAGCCTTCGTCCTTGATGACTTTGTGGCCTGTGATCTTCCAGCCCTGCTCGCTGTCATCGGGGCCGAACTGGACAAAGTTGATATCGCAGATGGCTTGATGGTCTTCCTTGCGGATCTTGCGCATTCCCTTGCAGGAATCGAACTCGAGGCCTTCCAGCGCAGCAATGACTTTGTCGGTGTCGGTGCTGCCGGCTTTCTGGATCGCACTGGCATAGGCGAGGACGGAGGTATGCGCCTCGCCGACATAGCCCGCAGGATACTTGTCGCCAGTCATCTTGACGTAGGCGTCATAGAGATCGTCGTTGACCTTGTGACCTTTGTAAGCGCCGTAAAACCAGTGGAAACCGGACCACAGGCCCGGCGGCGTGTTCTTGCCCATGGCCTGCGCGATGATGAACTCGCTGCCGGGATCGACCAATACCTTGAACTTTTTCGTAAGACCGTAGGCTGCAGCTTGTCCGAACATCGTGACGGCGTCGCCGCCATAGACTCCGCAATAGAGACCTTCAGACTTGCTGCGCATGAGCTGCGCAATCTCGTTCTTGTAGTCCGTCGCGCCGAACTTGGCCCAGATCGGATCCGTGATCGTCACGGCCTTCTTGTTGATTTCGGGATAGAATTGCAGCATCCCGTCGACAAAGGAATCCCAGTTCGACGTTCCGATAGCGGTCTGCGGGTTGATGGCGGTCCAGTCGGATACGGCCGGGTAATCGGCCGCGACGAGTTTGGCGAGGGCGCGCTGGCGGGAATACGCGTGATCAGCGGTCCGGAAAACGTTCGGGCTAAATTGATCGTGCGTCAGTTCGTTCGCCGCGGCCGCGGAAACGACGAGTACAGACTTATCGGCCTGAAGGGTGGGCGCAATTGCGAGGGCGACGCCGCTCGACAGCACGCCGAACATCAGGTTCACGCCGTTGCCGGCAAGGTCCTTGGCGGCGGCGACGCCGGCAGCGGGAGCGGCCTTGTCGTCACGCGTGACGAGTTCGATCTTGCGGCCGAGCACGCCGCCCGCCTGGTTGATCTGGTTGACGGCGATCGTCGCACCGGCAAGCTGGTAGCGGCCGATGACCTCCTGAGAACCGCTGAGCGGTGCAATCAGGCCAAGACGGATCGGTGCGCCCTGCGCAAAGCTCGGTCGAGAGAAGCTGCCAAAGGCGCTGGCGGCGCCGAAGACAGCCAGAGATTTCGTGATCTGGCGACGTGAGAAATCGTTGGACATGTTCCCTCTCTTTCTTGTTTTAGCTATCTAACGGTAGTTAGATTTTTTGACCGGTCAATGGATATTCCTAGTCATTCGGCGACGCTATTCGGCGTAAACGCCGGCGTTCAAAAGGGATGTCGATGCGAGGTCGGCGCCCTGTCGATTGGTGTAGAAGCCGGCGCAAAGCCCGCCGTCGACGGGAATGATCGCGCCCGTCACGTAGGAGGCCGCATCGGAGAGGAGAAAGAGCACGACGGCGGCGATCTCGTCCGGATGGGCCATACGGCCGAGAGGCGTGCGGTTGATCAGGACATCATCCAAAAAGCGAGGAGGGATGCCCTTGCGCACGAGAGGCGTATCGACGCCGTTCGGAGCTACCGCATTGACGCGAATGCCTCGGCGTCCCCACTCGATGGCGAGCACTTCGGTCAGGCCCGAGACGCCGAATTTGGCTGAACAATAATTCGAACGACCGGCGAATCCGCCGAGCGAATTGACGGACGCAATGTTGACGATAGCGCCGCTTCCGTGAGCGAGCATGCGCCGCCCGGCCGCCTGGCACGACAGGAACATGCCCTTGAGATTGGTATCGACGACAAGATCCCAGGTCGCCTCGTCCATGCTCTCGGCCGGTGCGGGGCGGGACAGACCCGCTGCCGTCACGAGGCCGGTGAGAGGGCCGAATGTGGCTTCCAATGTCGCAATTGCGCGCTCGGTCGTCTGCGAATCCCGTACGTCGAAGGGAAGGGCGGTGGCCTTGCCACCGGCCTCGCGGAGTGACGCCGCGACGGCCTCTGTCGAGGCCGTCTGCACGTCCCCGACTCCCACGGCAGCCCCAGCCTGCGCCAGGGCCCTGGCGACCGCTTCGCCGATGCCTGACGCCGCGCCCGTGACGAGCACCGTCATCCCGGTAAGATCGAAGCTGACGTCTCTCGAGGGCGGCTGCATGGCAGATCCTTCACTCCAGCGAAACGTCGTTGCCGTTCCCAAATGAGGGACGCATACGCGCTGGAGAATATCTAACAGTTGTTAGATACTGACGTCAACAGCGCCGCCCTGCCGAAGTCTCTGGACCGGATCATCAACCGCCGCGGGCTGCCCACGCTTCAACCTCGACCAGATATTCCGGGCGAATGAGCGCAGCGACATAGGCGAACATGGTGGCGGGAGGATCATCGCGATGAAAGCTCTTCCAGATCTCCACGTATCGCTCGCGATCGATCGGCGTGGTGAGCCACATGTTCACTTTGAACACGGCGCTGGAATCGAGGCCTTCGCTCGTCAAGATGCGTTCGACGTTGAGGAGAGCGTTCCGCAACTGATCCTCGACGGATGTCGGAAGCTCGCCGTCCGCGTCCAATCCGACTTGCCCCGCGATCGCGAGAATCTCGCTGCCTGGCGGGATGATTGTAAGATGGTGGTATCGGCCGACGGGCGGCGCAAGGTTCGATGGATTTTTTCTCACGATGGTCATCGCCGAATGTTCCTTTCGACATCGCGGTTGAAGGGATTGCGGCTATCTGCGCACGTCCGCCAAGACTGTCGGATCCCCGGACGGCGCGCGCACGAGACACGCGACGTCCGTTCCGCTTTCGACCGGCACGAGCGCGGGGCGGATCGTGCGGCAGCGTTCAATGCGGATCGGGCAGCGGCTGACAAAGGGGCACCCGAGCGGAGGATTGAGCGGACTGGGGAGGTCGCCGGAGAGGATGATCCTCTCGCGCCTACGCTGTGCGCGTGGATCAGGAAGCGGAATCGCCGAAATCAGGGCTTGCGTATAGGGATGGCGGGGTTCTCGGAAAAGCGCGYCCGTCTCGCCCTGCTCGACGACGGTGCCGAGATACATGACGATGACATTGTCCGCCAGGTGCCTGACGACCGACAGATCGTGCGAAATGAACAGGTAGGAC
>NZ_JBFUKD010000146.1:0-7152 GCF_056401005.1 Microvirga sp. P4_G7
GCTCACCAGCATTGGTGGGCGGCTCTTCCGAGCCTTCCCAGGATCTCGATCATCGAGGCGTGGGGCGCCGGGCCGGCGCTGGCCGTTCAGCTCGTCGTCTTTGCGCTCATCGCGGGCGTGACGGTGATTCTCGAAAAGCGCCGCCATGGCACCCTCGTGACTGCTGATCCCTCTCCGCGCGCCGGGCTCGCCCGGTTCCTTCGTGGTCCGTGGCCGCTCGTTGCCGGCGCCATCGCCCTTGCGCTCCTCAACTTCGTCACGCTCGCCCTCGCGGGTCGCCCATGGGGAATTACCTCGGCCTTCGCCTTGTGGGGCTCGAAGATCGCCAACGGCATCGGATTCGACGTCGCGAGCTGGCCTTATTGGTCGACGCCCGCCCGACTCGCCGAATTGAACGGCAGCGTGCTCAACGACGTCACTTCCGTGATGGATTTCGGCATCATCGTCGGCGCGCTCCTCGCCGCCGCGCTCGCTGGACGATTCGCCCCGACATGGTCAGTCCCCTTGCGATCGGCCGTGGCGGCCATCATCGGTGGCCTCCTCTTGGGGTACGGCGCCCGGTTGGCCTATGGCTGCAACATCGGAGCCTATTTCTCGGGCATCGCCTCCGGATCGCTGCACGGCTGGGTTTGGCTCGTGGCGGCTTTCTTCGGCAACCTTCTCGGCACCGCGTTCCGGCCCTATTTCGGCTTGGAGGTCGAGCGGACTCCTAAGCTCACCGGATGCTGATCGATAAGGGCGCTCGCAAGGGCGCTCTTTGTCGTTGCTAGATTAAGCTTGGCCTTTTCCGTATCGCGATAGATATCATTGGTGCTCGAACGCACCGCGCTTAAACTTTCCGCAAAGGAAAATACTGGTTCTGACACGATAGAATGTAGCATTTTCCCGGAACTTCCATTATGAAATGGGAGACCGAGACGCCAAATGTTGACGGAATCATCATGGACCAGCCGCGAGAGCCCCTTTTGACCTCAGATGCCGGCAAGCTTGTCTCGAAAGCGGTCGGCATGACGCGGAACGCCATGGGAAGTGAAGCTGGCAAAGCGCTTCAGGCAGCCATCGCCAAAGGGCCCGACGGATTGATCCAGCATCTCTCCGGCGTCGCCGAAAAACACGCCCCCGATCCCCTCGTTCAGGCTCGGATACGGCTCGCCGAGCAAAATCAGAACTTCGACACGATGCGCACGGCGATCGCCAAGATCGGCCATTCGCTGGAAGGCGTGAACGGGCCGGTAGACGCTCCCGGGCGTCACATCCATGTCACCGACCTCTTGAATGCCCAGGCAGAAGCCATCCAGGGCCTCACGCTTCTCGTCTTGAAGGGGCAACAGGTTCAAGGCGAATTGATCAATGCCATCGACGGGCAGGTTCGGCACGCACCACGGGCGGGAATGCCGAAATGGATCTACTACATGATGGGCGCCATGATGGTCTGGAGCTTCCTCGGCGTGTTCTGGAGCATGGTGTTCTAGAAGCACCCCGGCCAAAGGCCTCCTCGCCCGTCGAGCGGTTGCCTGAGCAGGCCGCATTCCGTAACGTTCTTCCGACTCCGCAATTCCCCCGATCTTTGGGACCGACTTATGTTTGACGCCAAGAAACTTCTCGATGCCCTCGGCACCCCTGCCAGTGCGTCTGCAGCTGCACCCGCGCCGGAACCCGTCGCCGAGAAGAAGGCAGAATCAAAGCCCGCGCATCCGCTGGGGGCCGGCACCTTGCTGAGTGACCTCATCGGCATCGCCAACCAGCCGAGCCCGGTGCCGGCCGCCGATAAGACCGATACCGCTGCTCCACCGCCGAAGCCGGCGGCAAAGCCTCCGTCGGATCTGACGGATCTCGTTCTCGGCCGGGCACAGGATTATCTGCGCTCGCCGCAAGGCAACGCCGCGATGAATGCCATCGTTCTGGGTGTCACCAAGGCCGTCGCGAACTCCGAAACCGGCCGAAAACTCGCCGAATCCGCGAAGACCAAGGGCACCGCCCTGTTCAATCGCTTCCTCAACAAAGGAAGCAGCCGGCCACTCATCGACGCTCAACCGGTCCCGGTTCTGGCCGCGCCGCCTGCCGTTCCCGCTCTCGCGCCACCCGCCGAGGACACATCGGGGGCGGCGCAGACCGCGCTACTCGTCGTCCGGGCGATGATCGCAGCTGCAGCCTCGGACGGTGTCATCGACGCGGGTGAGCGCGAGCGCATTCTCGGCTCCCTGCAAAAAGCGGGTACCGCCGGCACCGGTGTTCAGCTCGTCGAGGCGGAGCTTGCGCACCCAGCAAGCGTTGCCGAACTCGCCGCCGCGGCGACGACGCCGGACATGGCGCTACAGGCTTACATGGCCGCAAGGCGCGTCATCACACCGAACGCCATCGAAGAACGGATTTTCCTCGCTCATCTCGCAGGCGCATTGAAACTCGATCCGCGCGTCGTCGCGCAGATCGACGCTGCGGCCGCCGGCTAAGTCGCTTCAGCGGGCGAAGAGAGACGGGTCTTTCAGTTTCAATGCCTGAACCAGAGCGAGAGTTTTGAGATCCATGATCGCGTTGTCGGCGAGCATCTGATCGAGCTCGCGATAAGTGATTTCGAGGACTTCGATGTCCTCGTGTTCGTGGCTCAAACCGCCGCCCTCCGCGACGCGGTCCGCATGCGTGTACGGCGCCAGAAAAAGATGGACATACTCCGTCGTCGCGCCCGGCGCCGACCAGCCGCCGCCGATGGACTCGAGGGTGTCGATGCGAACGCCCGCCTCCTCCATCGCTTCGCGTCGTGCACAGGTTTGCGGATCTTCGCCGTCCAACAATCCCGCGATTGTTTCGAGGAGCGTGTCAGGTCCGCGATCGAAAGCCACGGCGGCGCGATACTGGCGAATCAGAATCACCGTTTTGCGATCATTGTCGTACGGAAGCACCGCGGCCGCGTGACCATTGTCGCCGATTTCGCGCGTCATCGTACGCCCGTCGGGCATCGTAATGTGCAATTGCAGAACCTTGCGCCATCCGGAAAACAGCGACGTCACTTTGTCGATTCGATATGTGGCCACGGCGTCTTGCTGCCCCGAACTTGCTGCCCCGAAATGGTCAAGCTTCATTGTTATGGAATCCGCTGCTGCGTGACTAGCAGCGCAATTCGCCAAGCCACAACAGATTTAAGAGCCACAACAGATTCGCAAGTCACAACCGTTTCGCGCGTACATGCAAATGACGCGCACTCGATGGGTTGYCACACCCCCCATTCCTCTGAGAGGAAGAGCGCGCTAACACCCTGATTCGTTTCGCAAATTTTTCGACGTTATAACGCCTTCTTCGACGCCCTGTTGCTGATCACGAACGCGTTTGCGCCGAACCGAGACGCCATTCTGGCGTTCTCCATTGTGCATCCCTGCCCGAGGACGATCGATGACAGGACGAAATACGACAATCGATTTCTGGCGCGGCTTCGTCCTCGTCGCGATCTTCGCCAATCACATTCCCGGCAATCTCATCGAGCACCTGACGCCACGAAACTACGGATTTTCGGACGCCGCCGAGGCATTCATTTTCATATCGGGGCTCGCCGCTGCGCTCGTGTACTATCCGAAGATTCCGCAGCGTGGATTACTCGACATCGCCAAGCGATGCGTGTTGCGATCATTCCAGCTCTACAAGACGCATCTTATTTTGACAGCCGCCGCAATCGCGCTGTTCTCGATCGGCTACGAACTGAGCGATGACATCGGCTTGATCGAAGCCGATGGACGCGACGCTGTGTTCGGCAACACTGCGAAGGGCATCACCGGCATTCTGCTGCTCGGTCACCAGCTCGGCTATTTCAACATTCTGCCGCTCTACATCGCGCTGATGCTGTGGGCGCCGATCGCGCTGGTGTTGGCGCGGGTGCATGTGGCCTTGGCCCTCGCGGTGTCGGCTGCGATCTATGCTTTTGCGCGCGCCGGAATTCTCGTTCTCCCGAGCTGGCCCGAGCCTGGGACGTGGTTTTTTAATCCGTTCGCGTGGCAATTGCTGTTCACGATCGGCATCGTGCTCGGCGTCGTCCTGAGCCATCGTCGCCCGGCCTATCATCGCTCGCTCTTTGCATTATCGCTCGCGATCCTCGCCGTGGCTTTCACGGTCATGACCAATGCGCTCGGCCTGGTCCCCGACCTGTTCGACCAGACGTTCAACTACCTCGATCTGACGAAGCAGGACCTCGGTGTCGGGCGGCTCGTGCATTTCCTGGCGCTCGCCTATGTCGTTTCCGAGCTCCGCCTCGCCCGCATCCTGAAGCCCACCATCGTCGCTCCTGACCTGATGCGCCTTGGCCGCAACGGCCTGCCTATCTTTGCCGTGGGGTCGCTTCTGAGTGCCCTCGGGCAGGTCATTATGACGCTGACGGCCGTCAAGTCGTCCGCTAGTCCGCACCTGATCGGCATGATATTCACCATTCTTGGCGTGTTCGGTCTCTTTGCTCTGGCGCGATACCTCGAATGGAACAAACCCAAATCCGCAGGCTCTCAAAAGGGTCGCGCAGAACGTCTCGGTCTGTCTTCAGCCTCCCCAGGATAGCATTCGCAGTTGGTCTCATCGCCGCCTGCGGCGCGCCCCGTATGGCGAGCGCGGCGGAAGTAGGCTGCCCGACGGTGCCGGGTATCTTCACAGCACGAGGCGAATTCAGGGCACTGGCTGCCAAGCTTGTGCGCAAGGCTCCCATTCGCATCCTCGCCATCGGCTCCTCCTCGACCGAGGGCTACGGCGCGTCGTCTCCGAGCCATTCCTACCCGGCGCAGCTCGAACAGGAACTCTCGAAAGCTTGGAAGACGCGCATCAGCGTCGTCAATGCGGGGAAGGGCGGGGAGACCGCCATCGAAACCATCGGCAGGCTCGAGGCGGCGCTTGCGGAAGACAAGCCGGATCTGGTGATTTGGCAGGTCGGCACCAACGACGCCGTCAAGGGCATCGATGAGGGCGCTTTTCGCGCCCTGGTCGAGCGCGGCGTTGAAGCCAGCGAGAATGCCGGCGTCGACATGATGTTCCTCGATCAGCAATATTTCCCGACCATCAAGGATCCGGCGCGGTACGAGCGCTTCGTCGCGGCTTTGAACACAATCGGCGACGAACACAGGATTTCCGTGTTTTCGCGCTATGCGCTGATGAAGCAATGGAACGCGCAATCCCACGACGAACTGCGCGCGATGCTGTCCGCCGACGGGTTCCATATGGGCGATCGTGGCTACGATTGCCTGGCGGACCTCGTCTCCGACGAAATCGAGGTGTCGGTTGCGCGCTCGGTGAGGCTCGCGAAGGCCGTCGCCGACGTCACGGGCCGTTAACAGGACGGCAACGCCTCCGGCCCAGCATGGCGCACATGATCGCTCATCGATTCGAGGCTGCCCATGGCCGATAGGCGCCGCCTGTCTTTCAAGGATGTTCTGACCGACGGACGCATCGCCCTGATGCTACCGCTCGGGTTCTCCTCTGGCCTGCCCTTCCTCCTGGTGTTCAGCACGCTTTCGGCGTGGCTGCGGGAAGCGGGCATATCGCGCACCGAAATCGGCATGTTGAGCTGGGTTGCGCTCGCCTATTCGCTGAAATTTCTCTGGGCGCCCATCGTCGATCGCTACGACGTGCCTGTTTTGTCGGACCTTCTCGGGCGACGGCGCGGTTGGATGGCACTGTCGCAAATCATGACGGCTATCGGCCTTGCCGGCATCGCACTCGGCAACCCGACGACCAGCCTTCCCTTGACCATTGTTGCCGCGTTGCTCGTGGCCTTTTCATCGGCGACGCAGGATGTCGTGATCGACGGTTGGCGCATCGATGCCGCTCCGACCGAGCGCCAGGGTATGATGGCGGCCGCACTTCTGCTCGGCTATCGCCTCGCTCTGATCTGCGCGGGGGCCGGGGCTCTCTACATCGCCGAGTTCGTCGATTGGCGGAGCGCTTATCTGAGTATGGCCGCCTTGATGTCGGTCGGGCTCGTGGGCACGCTTCTCGCGCCACGCCTCGACGAGGGTCCTGCGCGCAAGCACGCGTCCTTCGGCGCCGCGATCATCGAGCCGCTGGCTGATCTGTTTCAGCGCAAGGGCCTGATGCTGATCCCGATCCTGGCGCTGATCGCCTGTTTCCGCCTGCCGGACTTCGTCGCGGGCGTGATGGCGAATCCGCTTTACATCGACCTCGGCTTCTCGAAGGCCGACATCGCCAACGTCTCCAAATTGTACGGCGTCTGGATCGGCATTTTCGGTGCTTTCGCCGGCGGCCTCGCGTTGACCCGTCTCGGAATGTGGTGGACGCTATTCATCGGCGCGTTCGTCGCCGCCTCCTCGAACCTGATGTTTTCGTGGCTCGCCGCGGAAGGCGCGCGCATGGACCTTCTGATCCTCTCGATCAGCGTCGACAACTTCGCATCGGGCTTCGCCGGCTCGGCCCTCGTCGCCTACATGTCGGGTCTCACCGCGCCGGGTTTCGCCGCCACGCAATACGCCCTGTTGAGTTCGCTCTATGCGCTGCCGGGCAAACTCATCGGCGGTGCTTCGGGCGCGGTAGTGGATGCTTACGGCTATCCGCTCCTGTTCACCGGAACGGCGGCGATCGGCATTCCGCTGGTGATCCTATGCTTCGTCGTGCGGCGCGATACGCTCGAAACGGAGAAAGCGAAGCGAGACAAGGCAGCCGCGAGCGAGTCGGCAACCGTGCCCGCGACAGCCTAGAAAGCTTGGTCTTTCCACCGCACTGATTTAGTGATAGATTGTTACAAAAAAGCGGAGGACTTCATGCGGCGATTTTGGGCGGCCTTTGTTGCAGGATCATTTCTTTTCGCTGGGACAGCTTTTGCGCAGAGCCTCGACGAGAAGACGCGCTACATCATCGAACAGGGCAATGCCGAGCAAGGCTTGGTTGCGGGGTTCAATGCGATGCGGCCTCTCCTCATCCAGCAGATTCAACGCGCCTCGCCGAAGATCACGCCGGAACTCGCCGATCATATCAGTGACCTAGCGCAAGAAGAGCTCGTCGCTTTGAAACCGCAGGTGGTCGATTTCATCACCGGTTACTACAAGCGGAAATTCACGCCGGACGAGATCAGCGCACTCTACGATTTCTACCAAACGCCGATCGGCAAGAAGGTCGCACTCAAGATAAACGAAGTCGGCGCAGGCCTTCTCACCGAATTGCAGGGCTTCATGATGA
>NZ_JBFUKD010000147.1:0-7135 GCF_056401005.1 Microvirga sp. P4_G7
ATGATCGAGCGTGTCGCGACGCCGCTCGGTGTCATCGGCGTCATTTTCGAAAGTCGCCCCAATGTCACCGCGGATGCCGGAGCGCTTTGTCTGAAGGCCGGCAACGCCGCAATTCTGAGAACCGGCTCCGAAAGCTATCGGACTTCACTCGCGATCGCCGAGGCGATGGGCGAGGGGCTCTCGGCGGCCGGACTGCCCGCGGACGCCATTCGCCTCGTGCCGACCCGCGATCGCGCAGCGGTGGGGGCCATGCTCAGCGGCCTCGACGGAAACATCGACGTCATCGTGCCGCGCGGAGGCAAGAGTCTCGTCGCCCGAGTGSAGGAAGAGGCGCGTGTGCCGGTCTTCKCGCATCTCGAAGGTCTCTGCCACGTCTTCGTCCACGAGAAGGCCGATCTCGAAATGGCGAAGCGCGTTGTCGTGAACGCCAAGATGCGGCGGACGGGCGTTTGCGGTTCAGCGGAGACACTTCTGATCGATCGCGCGTGCGCCTCGACCCATTTGGCGCCCCTCGTCGCCGCGTTGCTCGATGTCGGCTGCGTCGTGCGGGGCGATCGCGAAACGGCGGCTGCCGATCTCCGCGTCGTTGCAGCGACAGAGGACGATTGGCGCACGGAATATCTCGATGCGATCATTTCCTGCCGCGTCGTCGACGGCATCGAAGGCGCGCTCGCGCATATCGAGACTTACGGCTCGCACCACACCGACTCGATCGTGACCGAGGACGGCGCGGTTGCAGAGCGATTCTTGAACGAGGTCGATTCGGCGATCGTCCTGCACAACGCGTCGACGCAATTCGCCGATGGCGGGGAATTCGGGTTCGGTGCCGAGATCGGGATCGCCACTGGGCGAATGCATGCGCGGGGCCCCGTCGGTGTCGAGCAACTGACGTCGTTCAAGTACCGCGTGCGTGGCCAGGGCCAGACGCGTCCGTGAACCAATCCTTGTCGCGCTTCCGCATGCGGCCATCCGGCCCCGTTCGCCTGCCGCGCGCAGCGCCGGGCATGCGGATCGGGCTCTATGGTGGATCCTTCAACCCACCGCACGCGGGCCACAGGCTCGTCAGCTTGATGGCGATGAAGCGACTCGGCCTCGACAGGGTGTGGTGGATCGTCACGCCCGGCAATCCGCTGAAGGAAACCAACGGCCTGCCGTCGACAGTCGCGCGCGCCGCTGCGGCGGAGCAACTGGCGGCCCATCCGCGCATCGACGTGACCACTTTCGAAGAGACGATCGGATCGCGCTATTCCTTCGATACCCTGAGCTTTCTCAAGCGCCGGCATCCGGACGTGCACTTCGTCTGGATCATGGGTGCGGACAATCTCGCCTCTTTCCACCGCTGGCGCGGCTGGGACGGTATCGCCAGTCTGATGCCGATCGCGGTGATCGACAGGCCGGGCTTCACCCTGAAGGCAATAGGGTCTCGGGCGGCGACCGCGCTGTCGTCCTATCGGGTGCCGGAAAGCGAAGCGCGGGCCCTTCCGACGCTCCCGGCTCCGGCCTGGACTTACCTTCACGGACCCCGGTCTTTCCTGTCCTCGACCCAGCTTCGCAAGGCCGGCGTAAACTTCGTGTCGCGACAGACGTTGAAATGACATGCCTTTCGGCATTATCTTAAGGAACGGCACATGGTGGTGCCGATGGAAAGGGCCTGAATCTGAATCGTCCAATTCCGCTTGAAGCGGGCTTTGATCCGCTTCCCCCTCCCTCCGGAGCGGAGGCTCCGCAGGATGAGGATATCCGGGCAATCGCCCTGGCCTCGATCGAGGATATGAAGGCCGAGAACACGGTCGAAATCGACCTGACCGGCAAAACCTCGCTTGCAGACACCATGATCGTCACGTCGGGTCGCTCAAATCGACATGTGGGCGCCATCGCCGATCGCATTCTTCAAGGCCTCAAAGACAAGGGCTTTGGAAACGCGCGCGTCGAGGGATTGCCGACTTGCGACTGGGTTCTGATCGATGCCGGCGACGTTCTGATCCACATCTTCCGTCCCGAGGTGCGTGGCTTCTACAACCTCGAGAAGATCTGGAGCGCCGACCGTCCGCAGGAACGCCTGGCCTGAATCGGAGGGTGAGTGTTGCGATTGAGTCTTCTGGCCGTCGGCCGCTTGAAGAGTGGCCCGGAGCGGGAGCTTGTCGAACGCTATCKATTGCGAATCGAAGCCATGGGACGAAGCCATGGCTTCGGAGGTTTCGATCTCCACGAGGTGCCGGAAAGTCGCGCCCGGCGCGATGACGACCGTCGCGCGGAAGAAGCTGGAATTCTTTTGGACAAGGCTGGCTCGTCCGTTCTGATCGCTTTCGACGAACGCGGCAAAAGTCCCACGAGCGAAGCGTTCGCCGACAAAATCAGGCAATGGCGGGACGAAGGACGCGATGCGGTCACCTGTATCGTCGGTGGCCCTGACGGGCTCGATCCCAAGGTGCGCCAGCGGGCCGATCTCATCGTTTCCTTCGGCGCGCTGACGTTGCCGCACCAGGTCGTCAGGGCTCTGATCGTCGAACAGCTCTATCGGGCCCTGACAATCATTGCCGGTCACCCTTATCATCGCGTCGGACACGAGGATTCCTGACCGGTGGCTCCTTTGGTACATTTTCCCAAAGCCGCTTTTCTCCTGGCCGCCGTGCTGGCGGCCCCGCTTGCTGTCGCCTCTGGCGCAGCTCTCGCCCAGCAAGTCGTTGCGCCGGCGGACGATCCTGCCCACAAAGTGCTGGAGACCGCTGACGAGAAAGCAAAGCGCGAGCAGGATTTGAAGACGCTGGAAGCCGCGATGGCCGCCAACGAGGAGGCCCGCAAGCGCCTCGAAGCGGAAGTGTCCGAGATCCGGACCGATCGGGCTAAGCTGAACGGTGCGCTCATCGATACGGCCGCGCGCGTGCGCTCGACGGAAGACCGTATCGCGGCTCTGGAACGCCGTTTGCAGACGCTCGCCGCGAGCGAGAGCGCGATTCGTCGGTCCCTCGACAGCCGGCGAGACATCATCGTCGAAGTGTTCGCTGCCCTCCAGCGCATGGGACGCCGCTCGCCGCCTGCGGTTCTGGTCCAGCCCGAGGACATGCTGGAGGCGGTGCGGGCGTCCATTCTATTGGGTGCGGTGCTCCCGGAATTGCGATCCGAGGCCGAGGCGCTCGCAACCGATCTGGCCGAGCTTGTGCGGTTGAAGCAAGCGATCGCCACAGACCGGACCGCTCTCGAGGGTGAGCTGAAAGCCTTGAACGGCGAACAGCAGCGCCTCGCGGCGTTGGTCGATGCCCGCCAGGGACGGATCGGCGAAGTCGAGCGAAGTATCGGCAGCGAGCGCGAAAAGTCAGCGGCGCTCGCCCGCCAAGCCGGAACTCTCAAAGAATTGATCGACCGCATGGAGCGCGAAATCTCGGGCGCCCAGCGGGCCGCCGAAGAGGCGCGCAAGGCGGCGGACGCGCAGGCGAAAGAAACCCGCGAGCGATTTGCCCAGGCCGCTTTTCGAGATCCTGCGCGGCTTGCCCCGAAAATACCCTTCTCCGAGGCTAAGGGACTGCTCTTGAAGCCTGTCGGAGGCGGAATTTCTCGGGAGTTTGGCGCAGGGGACGGCTATGGCGGAACGACGCGCGGCATTTCTATCACAACGCGCCAAAAAGCGTCTGTCGTCTCGCCTGCCGATGGTTGGGTTGCCTTCGCAGGGCCGTTTCGGTCCTACGGTCGACTCTTGATCATCAATGGCGGCGGGGGATATTATGTTCTTCTGGCTGGCATGGATCAGATCAACGTCGAGGTCGGGCAATTCGTCCTCGCAGGAGAGCCTGTCGCAACCATGGGTCAGACTTCCCTCTTGTCTCCGGCGGCGGGCGCTATCGAAACCAACGATCCAGTTCTCTATGTAGAGTTCAGGAAAGACGGAAGTTCGATCGATCCCGGCCCGTGGTGGGCGAAATCGCAAAGCGAAAAGGTTCGCGGGTAATGCGCAAACTGTCTCTTCTTCTCATCGGTGCCGCCGTCGGTGCAGGCAGCGCGACGCTTGTGTCGCATACCGATCTCCTGTCGAGCACGAGCGCGATCGCCGCCTCCGCCGATACCTATCGGCAGCTCAGCCTGTTCGGTGACGTGTTCGAGAAGGTCCGCACCGACTACGTCGAAAAGCCCGACGAGTCGAAGCTCGTCGAATCGGCGATCAACGGCATGTTGACGTCGCTCGATCCGCACTCGAGCTACATGGACGCCAAGAGCTTCCGCGACATGCAGGTGCAGACGCGCGGCGAGTTCGGTGGTCTCGGCATCGAAGTGACCATGGAAGACGGCCTCGTGAAGGTCGTCACGCCGATCGACGATACGCCGGCCTCTCGTGCGGGAATCATGGCGAACGACGTGATCAGCCAGATCAACGGCGAAAACGTCCAGGGTCTCGATCTCAATCAGGCCGTCGATAAGATGCGCGGCCCGGTGAATTCTTCCGTGACCCTGAAGATCCAGCGCAAGGGCGCGAAGGATCCCATCGAGGTCAAGCTGACCCGCGAAACCATCAAGGTCCGCGCCGTGCGTGCACGGGTCGAGGGCGATATCGGCGTGCTGCGCGTGACGCAGTTCAACGAGCAGACCTATGAGGGACTGCGCGCGGGTATCGACAAGCTCRCGAGCGATATCGGTGCCGACAAGCTCAAGGGCTTCGTCATCGATCTGCGCAACAACCCGGGCGGCCTCCTCGATCAGGCCATCATGGTGTCCGACGCCTTCATCGATCGCGGTGAGATCGTTTCGACGCGCAGCCGCAACCCGGAGGACACGCAGCGCTTCAACGCGAAGACGGGCGATCTGACGAAGGGCAAGCCGGTGGTCGTTCTGATCAACGGCGGTTCGGCTTCGGCATCGGAAATCGTCGCTGGTGCCCTGCAGGATCAGAAACGCGCGACGGTCATGGGAACGCGTTCGTTCGGCAAGGGCTCGGTTCAGACCATCATCCCGCTCGCCGGCAACGGCGCCGTTCGCTTGACGACCGCGCGMTACTATACGCCGTCCGGCCGCTCGATCCAGGCGAAGGGCATCGATCCCGATATCGAAGTCCTGCAGGAAATCCCGGACGATCTGAAGGGCAAGGACGAGACCAAGGGTGAAGCAGGCCTGCGCGGCCACCTCACCAATGGCACCGCCAATGAAGAACGCGGTGGTTCTTCGGCCTACGTGCCGCCGGATCCGACCAAGGACAAACAGCTCAACGCCGCGTACGAGTTCCTGCGCGGTGAGCGCAAGGGCGCTGCCAACGCAACCGGTGGCGGTACTGCTCCGGCGACGCCGAGCACCGCTAACTGATTCGACGTCACGTCGAGCGCTACGTTTCCTCAGGCCCGCGATTCGATTTCGGATCGCGGGCCTCGTCTTTTGCAGCCRGTCGAGAGGCAGGTCTTGTCTCGTGCGCCTCAAACCGGCACTGTCGCTAGGGAACTGTGAACGGCCGCACCGTGGCCGAACCACAGGTCGCAAAAGCACGGTTCGTGCTGGATGCGGATGACGAGGAGGATGAGAGCCGATGCCGAGCGCCCGAGGATCGCGAAAGCTGTCCGATCTGCCCTACCGCGCCTGCGTCGGCGTCATGCTTCTCAACAAGGACGGTTTGGTTTTCGTCGGTCGGCGCCGGGCCGAAGGCGGCCCTGAACACGTCGCCGATGGTTACGCCTGGCAAATGCCGCAAGGCGGCATCGATCCGGGTGAGAACCCCTACGACGCCGCTGTCCGCGAGCTTTATGAGGAAACCAGCGTCCGATCCGCCAAACTCCTCGCCGAGGCGCCGGATTGGTACTCGTACGATCTGCCCTCGGTGGTGGCCGGCCGGGCCTGGCGGGGGCGCTTTCGCGGGCAGACGCAGCGATGGTTCGCCTTCCGGTTCGAAGGCGACGACAGCGAGATCAACATCCTCCAGCCGGGCGGGGGCCGTCACAAGCCGGAATTCGATGAATGGCGCTGGGAAAAAATGGCCCGGCTGCCCGAGCTCATCATTCCGTTCAAACGCGACGTGTACGAAAACGTCGTTTCGGCCTTTAGGCCTCTCGCGCCGGACAGCGGCGATTGAAAGTCAGCCGTCGTTCTGACTCGTGAGATCTTCGGGACGCAGACCTTCGTCGACCTCTCCGTTCCGAAGCCGAACACCGCTGCCGCCCCGATAGGATATCGACCCGCGTTCGATCAATTCGATCCCGGCTTCATCGAAGGCACGGCAGAGGGCCGCTTCCTCGTCGGAAGTAAGGGATTCGCCTGCCTCGAATTCCTGAATCGCTCTTGGTGAGAGACCGGCAGCGCCGGCGAGATTTTCTTGCGACCAACCGAGAAGAGCCCTGGCCGCGTGGCTTTGAGAACGCGTGAGTGTCATCCCGAAGAAATAGGGCGCTACGCCGACAACGGACAAGGGGCGCGGAGGGATTTCAATTCGGCCCGCGCGGGCGAGGACGATACGGGATTGCGCTCGGCTTGCGAGTCGAAATTCCTCGATGGTAGGAATGGTGCCTCTAAAGCCATGAATGGATCAGGATCCATGCTCGAGGTTTCAATGACCGACGCCCCGAAGGGGAGGAGGCGGCCGTGATTCGGCTGGCCGTCCTTCTGATGGGCTTCGAGCCGATGCGCCGGCAATGGCGCTCGCTCGCGCTCTTCGGCTGCGTCTGGATTGCGCTCGGGCTCGCCATTATGGCCGATGCGGCGGACGGCGTGACGGTCGTCGTAACCGAGACCTTCGGCTACCTTCTCGTGATCGAAGGGACGATCGCCTGTCTCCTGACGTTCGGGCTCGGCCGACGTCGGGGGCGGTTCTTCCTGGCTCGCGCGCTCGTGATGCTGAGCATCGGTCTTCTCATCATCGACATGCCGTGGCGCAACGACATCGCCAACAGCCTGCTGTTCGGCATTGCGTTCTTGCTCGACGGATCGATCCGGTTCGCCGCCGCACTCCTGATCCGCTACCGACGCTGGCAGTTGATCGCGACCGTTGCCTTGGTCGAAATCGGCGTTGCCATTCTCGCCTTCTCGAATTGGCCGATCTCTTACGTCAAGACCGTTCCGTTCTGTATCGGCGTGGCGCTGCTCCTGTCCGGATGGACGATCATTCGTCTGGCGCTCGGCCTGCGCAACCTGCCGCCGAACCAGGGAGCTTGGTCGCTCTTTGCGAATG
>NZ_JBFUKD010000148.1:0-7132 GCF_056401005.1 Microvirga sp. P4_G7
CTCGAGCTTCGCGGTGGAGCAGGCGATTCAATGGGAGATGATCATGACGGGCGCGAGCCTCGCGACGATTCCGACGCTCCTCGTTTTCCTGCTGCTGCAGCGCTACATCGTCCGTGGCGTCATGCTGGCCGGCCTGAAGGGTTGATGATGGAGACGACAAGAGATCCCCGATTGGACGACCGCAGCGTCTTTCCCGATCCGGTTTACAAGGAAACGGTTCTGCGTCCGTTGTTCGACGGCGCGAAGGCACATCATGTCGGAGGCTTTCGACGGATCGACCGGGCGCATCTCGTGATGCTGACGGAAACCGGCATTCTCGATCGCGCGCAGGCCGGCGCCATCGCGGGTGCGCTCGAAGCGATCGACGCCGAGGTCGACGTGCCATCTCTCACCYACACGGGCGAGGTCGAAGATTTCTTCTTTTTGATCGAGAAGGAGCTCAAGCGCAGGCTCGGCCCCGATCTTGCCGGACGCCTCCACACGGCGCGGTCGCGCAACGACATCGATCACACGCTTTTCAAACTCGGTCTCAAAGAGCGTATCGACAATCTTCTGGCAAAGGCACGCCATCTTGCCGATACGCTCGTCCGCGTTGCCGACCGCGAGGGCGCGACCCTGATCGTCGCCTACACCCACGGCCAACCGGCGCAGCCGACGACGTTCGGGCATTACCTCGGCGCGGTGATCGAAGTTCTCCTGCGGGATATCGAACGTCTTGCGGAAGCCCGCGAGATTGTCGACCGCTCGCCCATGGGAGCGGCGGCGATCACGACGTCCGGTTTTCCGATCGACCGGAAGCGCATGGCACAGCTCCTCGGATTCGCCGCGCCTCTGCAGAACTCTTACAGCTGTATCGCTGCGGTCGATTATGTCACCGCCACTTACAGTGCCATMGAGTTGATGTTCCTGCATCTCGGACGCCCGATTCAGGATCTGCAATTCTGGACGAGTTTTGAAGTCGGACAAGTCTACGTGCCGAACGCCTTCGTTCAAATCTCATCGATCATGCCGCAGAAACGCAATCCGGTGCCGATCGAGCACATGCGCCATCTGGCGTCGCAGACGTTCGGCCGCGCCCGCGCCATGCTCGACGTGATGCACAACACGCCGTTCACCGACATGAACGACAGCGAGGGCGAAACGCAGGCCATGGGCTATGAAGCGTTCGCCTCCGCCGGCAGGGTGCTCGATCTTCTCGCCGCGCTCGTCGCCGAGATCCGCATCGATGGTGCGAAGGTGCGCGACAACATCCGGCGCAGTTGCATCACGGTCACCGAGCTTGCCGACAGTCTCGTCCGTCGCGAGGGATTGTCGTTCCGCGAAGCACATGAAATCGCCGCCGCCGTCGCGAGATCGGTCGTGGCCGTCCAGGGCGATCTGGCGAAGGACGGCTATTCCGCCTTCGTTGAAGCATTTACCGAGGCGACGGGACGTCAGACGGCCGTCGACGCGACGTTGTTCGCGGAGATCGTGTCACCCGAACACTTCGTCGCCGTCCGCGACCGCTTCGGCGGACCGGCGCCGGAAGCTCTCCAGGCGGCGTTGACCGACTATCGCCGCCACCTCGCCGAATTGACGGACCAAGCCGACGCGATCGCGAAGCGTGAGGCGGACGCCGCATCCGAACTGAACATGAAATTTCAAGCGCTTCTGGGAGACGCCTGATGGCCAATATCGCCCTCAAGGGCCTCGTCAAACGATATGGAACGACGACAGCCGTGCATGGCATCGATCTCGATGTGAAGGACGGTGAGTTCGTTGTTCTCGTCGGTCCGTCGGGTTGCGGCAAGTCCACCACTTTGCGCATGATCGCGGGTCTCGAGGACATCAGTGGGGGCACCGTCTCGATCGATGGCCGCGTGGTCAACGAAGCGGAGCCGAAGGACCGGAACATCGCCATGGTGTTCCAGAACTACGCCATCTATCCGCATATGTCGGTGGCTCAGAATATCGGCTTCGGCCTGTACACGTCGAAACTGTCGGAGGCTGACAAGAAGAAGCGCATCCAAGACACCGCTGCGATTTTGGGACTGGAGAAACTCCTGGACCGCAGACCGTCGCAGCTATCGGGCGGACAGCGCCAGCGCGTTGCCATCGGCCGAGCCATGGTGCGAAATCCCGTGGCCTTCCTGTTCGACGAGCCGCTCTCCAATCTCGATGCGCAGTTGCGCACGCAAATGCGGCTGGAGATCAAGAAGCTTCACCAGCGGCTGGGCACGACGATCGTGTTCGTCACGCACGATCAGGTCGAGGCCATGACCATGGCTGACCGCATCGTCGTCATGCGCGACGGGCATATCCTCCAGGTCGGCACGCCAATCGAGCTCTATGAAAATCCCACGGACATCTTCACGGCGCGCTTCATCGGAAGTCCAACCATGAATCTTCTGCCGGCGCGTCTCAAGCAACAGGGCGGGGCGACGGTCGCGGAACTCGATGGGCTTGGATCGACAATCCAGGTTCCGCTCGAGCGCGCATCCGATAYGACCGAAGTGCTTGTCGGGGTTCGGCCGCACGAGCTCGTCGTCGGTGCGGGCGCGGTCTCCGGCGGATTGACGCTGTCCGGAATTGTCTCGGTTGTCGAGCCGTTGGGTTCGGAGACGCTCGTCCATCTCGACGTTTCGGGCAACGCCATCATCGCCACCGCACCTGGAAAGCTCATTCCGAAGGCGGGCGATCAGGTCACGGTGCAAGCTGCGCCGGGTTCGCTCTATCTGTTCGATACCAAGACCGAACGGGCCCTATGCCGGATGTGATTCCAACAACCGGCCCACGCAGCGTCCTGTGCCTTGGCCGAACCTATTGCGATCTTGTCTTCACGGGATTGAGCGGGTTGCCTGTGCTCGGTCGCGAATTGTTTGCCGACGACGTTGCCGTCGTGCCGGGGGGGGGCGCTTTCATCACGGCCGCGCATCTCGCGGGATTAGGGCGCAGGTCCAGTCTTGTCACGCGACTTGGAACCGATCCCTTGTCCGCAGGCCTCGAAGCCGCGCTCGCGTCGAGCGGCGTCGATCTGACGTTTGTCGAGCGCGCGCCTGACGCGGGGCCTCAGTTGACGGTCGCCATCGTGCAGCCGCAGGATCGCGCTTTCCTGTCGCGCAGAGCGGGCCATGGCAGGCCGGCAACCCTTCAGCATGCGCTTTCGGCGGCGCACGTGTGCCACCTCCACATCGCGGAATATGCAACGCTCCACGAGATTCCAGAGGTCATCGCTCAAGCCAAAGCACGCGACCTGACCGTGTCGCTCGATCCGAGTTGGGACGATACGCTCATCCGCGATCCGCGATTCCTCGCGACGTGCCGCGGCGTCGATGTTTTTCTCCCCAATGTCGAGGAGGCATYTGCGCTCACCGGCGCTTCGGATGAGGACATGGCGCTCGATTTGCTCGCGGCCCATTTCCCGGTCGTCGTCTTGAAAAAGGGGGCGGAGGGAGCAACGCTCGCCGTCGGCGGAGAGCGCCTTTCGCTACCGGCTCCTCCGGTTCGTGTCGTCGATACGACGGGAGCGGGTGACGCCTTCAATGCCGGCTTTCTGCACCACTGGCTCGACGGCGCCGACAATCGCGCCTGTCTCTTTGCAGCGATCGCGGCCGGCAGCCTCTCCGTCCAGGCGGCCGGTGGGGCGACTGCCTTGAAGCAGAGCGCTTGAGCACAAGATGTCCGAATCTGTGCACACATCAACGTGGCGCAGTGAGGTCGACGCCCTTTCGTTCCATCCCGAGGGACATGACGGATTATGCGTCGTGCACCGATATGCGTTCCGCACTTTGATGGGATTTTTGCCCGAGCCGAAGGAATGCGAACGGTTCTTTCGCGTTCATCGCGCATCCTTCGAAGCCGCCGCCCGCGCCAAGATCGATCGCCGGGCCCTCAACCGCGACGCGAACTTTCATCTGACGAGCCGGGATGTCGTTCGTGAGATGGTTTCCCCATCGTGACGATGTCGGACGCCGTCATTATCCGGTGAGAACGTCACGGGACGTCTTGAGGTTGCGGCATTTCAGCCTATAGTCCCGGTGTCGGTTCCCGAATGGGACGAAAAGGGAATGCGGTGTGGATATCTCATCCGAAGCCGCGGCTGCCCCCGCAACTGTAAGCGGAAAGCGCTCCTCATCGAAGCCACTGGACCTCGTCCGGGAAGGCAGAGGCTGCGCGACGATCCGCGAGCCAGGAGACCTGCCGGCATCGTGAAACTCTTGTTCGACCCTCGGGTGGAGGGTGGAAAGGTTTAAGATGACGACCAACAATACATCTCTTCCGCTGGCAGGCGATGCCAGTGCCGCCTCCCGTCTCGTTCAGCTCGGACTCGCCGCTTTCCTGGGCGTCTTCGTCGTTGGCTTTGCGGGTTTTTCGCACATCAGCGCGGTTCATAATGCCGCTCACGATGTCCGGCATTCGCTCGCGTTTCCCTGCCACTGAGCGAGAGCGCGAGATGTCCCTATTCCGCAATATCGTTTTCGTGGCTGCGCTCGCGGGCCTCGTCGCCGGTTTGGCGATGACGGCGATGCAACATGTCAGCACCGTTCCTCTGATCCTCAAAGCCGAGACCTACGAAACCGCCGAACCGGCTAAGCCTCACGAGCACGGGGCCAACGCACAGCCTCATTCTCACGCCGACGACGAGGAAGGCTGGGCCCCGGCGGACGGTTTCGAACGTTCGGCGTTCACGGCCCTCGCCAATATCGTGACGGCCATCGGCTTTGCCATTCTCCTCGTGACCGCGTCGGAATTCCTCGGCGGTCTCAAAGGATGGCGTCAGGGAGCCTTCTGGGGCCTTGCCGGCTTCGCGGCCTTCACGCTGGCGCCAGGGCTCGGCTTGCCCCCGGAGCTACCCGCCATGCCGGCGGCCGAACTGGACGTGCGTCAGCTCTGGTGGGCGGGCACGGCTCTTGCCACTTCGGTCGGCCTGGCGCTGATCGCTTTCAAGCGGTCGCTCGGATTCGCGATCCTGGGGCTGGCCCTGATCGTCGCGCCCCATGTCATCGGCGCGCCCAAGCCGGACAGCTACGAGACGGCTGTTCCGGAGGCTCTCGCCCACGATTTCGTGGTGGCGGCGGTCATCACCAGCCTCGTCTTCTGGGTGCTGCTCGGTGGCCTCGCAGGGTATTTCCGCAATCGGTTCCTGCCCACGGCAAGCTGAGCGCGGTCAAACATGATCAAGCCGGTGCCTGAGAGGGCGCCGGCTTTTTTCATGCCGCGAGCACGTGAAAGAACGTGCCCGTGACGTACCCTGACCGATGTCCGGCCGTGCCGAGATCGGACCCATTCGCATCCATTACCGTCGCAAGGTTGGCGGGAGCTTGATCGCTGATCGATGCGTAGTGAAATTCATGCCCGACTAGCCGCGCGCCGGCCTTCCCGAGTACGGTGTCGCCGAGCGGCCGCGCGATGCGGTAGCCCAGATGAAGCTTTCGCTTCGCGTAGCTCGTGGACACAGGCAGCAAACCGGCCATGGGATGAACCTTGCCGTCCCCATCCTCCAGCGTTTGTCCAAGAACCATGTAACCGCCGCACTCGCCGTGGACGGGTCGCGTCTGGCTGAAGGACCGAACGCCTCCCAGGAACCGCGAGGCCGAGGCGATCGCACCGGCGTGAAGCTCGGGGTAGCCGCCCGGCAGCCAGCAGGTGTCGCAATCCTCCGGCGGTGGTTCGTCGGCGAGGGGTGAGAACGGCCTGATCTCGGCACCGGCGTTTCGCCAGCCCGCCAGGATGTGTGGGTAGACGAAAGAAAAGGCGCGGTCCTGCGCGAGCGCGATCCGTTGCCCTGGCGGCGGCAGAGGAAAGCGGATGGCTCCTGTCTGCGCCAATGTCGGGCGGGCAAGCGAAACGATACGGTCGAGATCGGCCGATTGGGCGATACGGTCGGCGAGGGCTTCCAGGCGCTCCTCGAGATCCGTTGTCTCGCCGGCCTGGACCAGACCTAGATGCCGCTCCGGCAGCATGATCGCCTTGTCGCGAGCGAGAGCACCGAGAACCGGCAGCCCGACCCGCGCCAGTCCATCTTCGACGAGACGCCGATGTCGATCGCTGGCGACTTGGTTGAGCACGACGCCCATGATCGTCAAGCGAGGATCGTACTGAGCGCAACCGAGCGCGATCGCAGCGGCCGATTGAGCCTGTCCCGAAACGTCGAGCACCAGCAGCACGGGCCAGCCGAATCGCGCCGCGATATCCGCGCTCGCGCCCATCCGTCCGATGTCCCCTTTGACGCCGTCGAACAGGCCCATCGACCCCTCGGCAATGACCAGATCCGCATCCTTCGCCGCTTGCGCACCGAGAAAAGACAGGAGCGCATCGTCCATGGCGAAGCTGTCGATATTGACGCTGGGAGCGCCGGTGGCGACGGCGTGAAAGGCCGGATCGATGTAATCCGGCCCGCATTTGACACCGCGCACTTTCATGCCCCTTCGCCGCAGGGCGCGCTGAAGGCCAAGTGTGAAGGTCGTTTTGCCGGAGCCCGAGCGCGGTGCGGCCACGAGGATGCCGGGGGCGAGTGGGAGGCTCATTCCGCGGCTTCCGTCTGGAGCGTGATGAGGTGCGGAAGGAGGGCCGCCCTCATCGTCGCAATGGCGCCGATGACGACAATGGCCGGCGAGCGGATTGTCCCAGTCGCGGCAAGTCCCGGCAGGTCGCCGAGAAGCGATTCACGAACGTCCTCGGCGGTGGTCGTCGCCGCGTGGACGATCAGAACCGGCGTATCGGCCGCAAGGCCCCCCTCGATGAGATCGGCAACGATGGAGGCGATGTTCGAGACGGCCATGTAGAGCACGATCGGGACGCCGGCGCGGGCGAGTGCGGTCCAGTCTCCGCTCTGACCCTCCGCCCGGTGACCGGTGGCGAGCACGACCGCATGGTTGGTGTCGCGGCTCGTCGCGGGGATGCCGTGGATCGCGAGGGAGGCGAGGCCGCTCGAAACGCCGGGGATGATCCGAAAACGGATGCCCGCTGCAGCCAGATCCAGCGCCTCTTCGCCACCGCGCCCGAAGATGAACGGGTCCCCACCCTTGAGGCGCACGACCCGGCGTCCCTCGCGGGCGAGGACGATCAGCCTTTCCGTGATGTTCGCCTGCCTCGCTGACGGCCGTCCACCCCTCTTGCCGGCATATTCGAGGATCGTGCCAGGGTCGGCGAG